>VGJF01000362.1 GCA_016867585.1 Candidatus Aminicenantota bacterium
GAGGACGTTGTTCCCGGCCTTGCGGTTGAGGAATTGGGACAAATCCCTGTCGGCCGCGACCGGCTCGCCGTCGATGGACTCGATGACCGTCCCGGGGAGGACGTTCATCCCCGCCTTGTCGAGCGGTCCGCCCTTGATGACCTCGTCGATCTTGACCCCCGCCCCGCGGCCGGTCTGGTCGTAGAAGATCCCGAGCGAGGCCGTGGCGTCGGCGTTCGGGTTGGAAGCCGAATAGCTCGCCCCGCAGTGGCTGACGTTGAGCTCTCCAAGGAGCTCGCTGAGCATCTCGGCGAACTCATGGCCGTTGCCGATATGGGGGAGGAATTTTTCGTAGACGGGCTTGAGGGCCAGCCAGTCCGCCCCGTGGAAGCCTGCGGTGTAGAACGTCTCGCTCGTCCTCCCCCAGACGTGCTCGAACATCGAGCGGCGCTCAGCCTCGACGTCGAGGACCATCTCCCCGCCGAGGCCGATCGTCTCCCTCTTGCCCGAGGCCGGGTCGATCTTGGACAGCCCCCCGTCGGCCAGGAGGAAGATCGATTTCTGGTCCTTGTCCCAGACCATGTTTCCGCCGTTGGCGTTCAGGGCGGCGAGCATCTTCGTTTCTTTCGTCCGGAGGTTCGTCGTCCAGAGGTTCATCCCCTTCTCGAACCGGGCCAGGTAATAAAGCGTCTCGCCGTCCTTGCCGACCAGGGCGTCGCCCATCGAGGACGAATGGATGGTCAGCCTCGCTTTGCGGAAAGGGAGGCCGTCCCATTCGATGACGATCTTCTCCGGCTCCTTTTTCTCGGCCGCCTCCTTCTTGTCCTTCGCCGCGTCGGCTTTCTCCTTGTCTTTTCTCTCCTCCATTTCCTTGAGGAGGGCGGCCTCCTCCTTGGTCAGCCGGTAGCGGTCCCAGGCTTCCTGGGTGAAGAACAGGGCGTAGGCGTCGAACTGGGACCCTCCGCTCTGGGCGGCCGCCTTCAGGCCGTCTCGGTTGGAGAACCAGAGCATCGCCTTTCCGCCGAGAATCCATTTCGGACGGCGGTCCTCGAAGCCGCTTTGGCTCAGGTTGACGACCTTTCCCTGCCCGTCGGCCCTGACGAGTCCGACCTCGCCCGGACTGAACCCGGGAATGGAGAGGTTGAAGAGAAGATATTGGCCGTCGGGGCTCCATTCGAAATACTGATCGTTGTCGCCCATCGAGAACAATTCCTTGTCGGTCAGAAGCGTCCGGGATTCTTTGGAGGCGAGGTTGTGGACCTTGAGCGTCATCCGGTTCTCGATGTAGGCGACCTCCTTGCCGTCGGGGGAGTATTGGGGTTGATAGGCGGCTTTCCCGACATCGACAAGCGGCGTTTCCTTGAGGATCGTCGAGGCGTAAAAATAGGGCTCCTCGTCCCGGACGCGGCGCGTCTCGTAGATCCGCCAGCGGCCGTTCCGCTCCGAGGCGTAGAGGAGGGCCTTTCCGTCGGGCGAGAACGTGACCCCGGCTTCCGGTTCGGGAGTCGAGGTGATCCGTTTCGTGACGCCGCCCTCGACGCTTGCGGCGAAAATCTCGCCCCGGACGATGAAGGCGACCTCTTTTCCGCTCGGGGCGACGGCGAATTCCCGGACGTTTCCGCTCACCGGAATGATCCGCTCGTTGTTCGTCCTGATGTCCGCGGCCAAGGCGATATTGACTTTAACCGGCCGGCCGCCGGGTTTCTGGGTGTAGATTTCCCCGTCATAGCCGAAGCAGAGGGTCTCGTCGGCCGAGGCGCTCAAGAACCGGACGGGGTGGGTCTTGAAGGACGTGACCGGTGACGAGGCTCCGCCGGCCAGGCTCATCTTCCGGACGTTGAACGAGCCGCTTTCCTCGCTCAGATAATAGAAATCCTTCTCGTCGGCGGCGAAAACCGGGCTCCGGTCCTCGCCGGCGAAAGACGTGATCTTCCGATGGGTGCCGTCCCGGGCGTCGTAGAGCCAGATGTCCCGGGCGATGGCCGAGGTGTGGTGCTTCCGCCAGACGTTCTCGCCGCCCTTCTTGTCGTGGTAAATCAGATAGCGGCCGTCGCGGCTTATTTTGACGTCCTCGGCGGGCGTCGTCAGGACCTGCACGACCTTCCCGCCCTGGACCGGGACTTTGTAGAGTTCGGGCTGGGATCCGGTCGGGAAGGTCCGGTTCGAGGCCGCGTCGAGGCGGGCCGCGCCGAAGAGAACGGTCGACCCGTCGGGAGTGAAGGCGTAAGGGATTTCGGCCGCGGAATGATAGGTCAGGCGGCGGGCTTCGCCGCCCTCGGCCGGGATGACAAAGACGTCGAAGTTGCCGAAGCGGTCGCTGGCGAATGCGATTTTCCGTCCGTCCGGGCTCCAGACCGGCATGACGTCGTGGGCTTCATGGAGAGTCAGGAGGGTCGCCGCCCCTCCGCCGCTCGGGACGCGGTAGAGGTCGCCTTTATAGGTGAAGACGATCATCTTGCCGTCGGGCGAGATGGCCGGATAGCGCAGCCACAAGGGCGCGGACCGGGCCGAGGCTCCGGCCCAAACGAGGCCGACGAAGAGGGCGGCGGAGATCATTTTTCGGAAAGCGGGCGTTTCGTTCTTGTTCGGCATGACGCCTCCTTGGCGGTCCGACGACCGGAAGCTCAAGA
>VGJF01000363.1 GCA_016867585.1 Candidatus Aminicenantota bacterium
TTCCACCGGACGGTGTGTCGCCGGGCCGCGGCCCTGACGGCCGTCTTCCTCGGCATCCTCGTCCCGACGGCCCTGAGCGCGGGCGAGGAGGACGGAGGAAGCGCGATCTGCGAGAAGGCGTTCAACGCCTGCCTGTTCGAAGCCTTGGCCAAGGCGGGGGGATGGCTGGACATGGGCCTGTTCTATCATCTCCAATTCTGCGCCATCGGCTATTCCTTCTGCGAACGCTTCGTCGATGCGTTCCTCAGCCGGCGGTGAAAGGAGAAGGCCCGTGTCTGCCAAGAGAGCCGCGATCATCGTCGCATTGGCCCTGTTTCTCGCTCTCTCCTCGGGGCTCTGGACCCCCGTCCGCGGCGAGGAGGAGGCCGCCATTTGCGAAAAAGCCCTGCTCCTCTGCATGACCGACCCTTACATCCGGGCCGGCGGGGTGCCGTTCGTGTTCTACTGCATCGAGGGCTACGCCTTCTGCAAGAAGTACGTCGAGCCTTTCCTCGGCCAGTGAGGAGGCGAACGGACGTGAGAAAATCGGGCGGTCCCGGGCGTCTTTGGAGTGGGAGGACGAAGATGCGCCGAAATGCAAGAATCATCCGGACGGCCGTCGCGGCGCTCCTGGCGGCGGCCGTCCCGGGCGGAGCCCAGACGGCCGTCCGTCTGGAGGAGGTCCTTTCGATCGGCGGTCCGGCGAGCGAGGCCCTGTTCCAGTGGACGGGCTTGGCCACCGACGACCAGGGAGCCCTCTACGTTCTCGACGCCATGGACTTCGCCGTCAAAAAATTCGACGCCCGGGGCCGTCTCCTGAACAAGGCGGGCCGGAGAGGACAAGGGCCCGGGGAATTCACGACGCCCCGCTGGCTGGCCGTCGACGGGGAGAACGTCTATGCCGTCGATCAATCCGTCGCCGGCCTTCTCGTCTTCGACCGGGACCTCGTTTATTTAAAAACCATCCCCCTGCCCGGCCTCGTCGAAGCCGTCGAGGCGAGGCCGGGCGGCGGACTCGCGGTCGTCGTCAGCGCCTTCGACGCCCCGGGCCGCGTTCTCTTCCTGGACCCGGACGGCCGGACGGCCGGGGAGCTGCGCTACCGGGAGAAGCGGGAGGGATTTCTCCTCGACACGGTCAGCCTCGCCTTGGCCCCCGGCGGGGCCGTTTATCTTGGGTTCTTGTTCCAGGACAGAATCGAGCGGTGGGATCTCTCGGCCGGCAGGTCCTGGTCCAGATCCTTGTTCGGGGGGAAGGCCTCCGAGACGACGAATGTCCGGGGCTTCGCCCTTCCGAAGGATACCTTCATCCTCGACATCGCCGTCGACAGCCTCGGCCGGGTCTACGCCCTCGGCGGGAAGCAGGCCCGCAACCGGGCCCGGGATGTCTTCGTCCTCGACGCCTCGGGAGCGCTCACCGCCGTCCTGACCCTTCCCCAGCCCAGTCATTGCCTCCATTTCGACAGCCGGGATTTTCTCTATGTCCGGGCCGAAGAGGGGACCGCTCTCAAGAAGTTCCGCCTTGTCTTTGACTGACCGGAAGGGCGGAGCCATGAACAGAGCGCGGGCCGTTGGGCTCGCCCTTCTCCTGTCGGCCGCGGCCGCCTCGGCTCAGGACGCCTTTCCCGGCCGGGGGCGGACGGTCTTTCTCCTTGTCGACACGGATTATCTGCTCTGTGCTCCTTGTTCCGCCTGGCTCGAAGACCTGGCCCGGCTCCTTCCGCCGCCCGCCAGGGCCGCGGGGCTGCGGGTCATCGTCACCTATCGCGACCCGGAAGGCGAGGGAGCCGGCGGCCGACGCGGCCAAATCGCCAGGCTTCAATGGCGCGGTTTCGCGGGGGGCCGAAGCCTCGACCTTCCGGTCGCTTTCGACGACGGCCGGGCTTTCCATGAGCTCGTCACGTCCGGCCCGGCCGCCTGGCTGCTCGATTTCGAGCTGGGCACGGTGAGAAAGATCCCCTCGCCGCTTCGGGCCGGCGAAGTCGCCGAAATCGCGGCCTTTCTCTTACGATGAGGGAAGAAATGTCCTACAATGGCGCCGAAGGAAGGATCCATGATCCAGCCTCAGCGCGTTAAATCCCTGAACGCCAAGGACATTCGCCCGGGAGATTACGTCCTCTACTGGATGCAAGCCTCGGCCCGGGCCGCGGGCAATCATGCCCTGGAGTTCGCCGTCCGTCGGGCCAACGAACAGCGGAAGCCGTGCCTGGCCTTCTTCGGGCTCACCGGCCGCTTTCCCGAGGCGAACGCCCGGCATTACGCCTTCCTCCTCGAAGGCCTTCGCGAAACCCGGCGAAACCTGGCCGCCAAGGGGATCGGACTGGTCGTGCGGAACGTTTCCCCCGAGAAGGGCGTCCTCGATCTGGCCGGCCGGGCTTCCCTGGTCGTCGTCGACCGGGGTTATCTCCGGATCCAGAAAACGTGGCGCGAAAAGGCGGCCCGGGCCCTCGACTGTCCCCTCATTCAAGTCGAGACCGAGGCCGTCGTTCCCGTCGAAACCGCCTCGCCCAAGGAGGAGTGGGCCGCGGCCAGCTTCCGGCCGAAAATCCGGAAGCTCCTGGCCGAATACCTCGTCCCCCTCCGCGAGCGCAAGCCCATCAAGGATTCGCTCGGGCT
>VGJF01000364.1 GCA_016867585.1 Candidatus Aminicenantota bacterium
CGTCTTGACGACGGGAGAGAGCGTCTGGCCGAAGCGGTCCACCCGCCCTTCCCTCTGCTCGAGGCGGTTGGGATTCCACGGGAGGTCGTAGTGGAGAACGGCGTTGAAAGCCGTCTGAAGGTTGATCCCTTCGCTCAGGCAGTCCGTGGCGACGAGGACGCGAGGGGAGCGGGCGGCAAGCTCGGCGACTTTGACCCGCCGTTCGTCGTCGCCCAGGAGCCCGGTGATCGAAACGACCTGGAGGCCGGGAAACTCGGCGGAAAGGGCGCGCCGGAGTCCCGCGGCGACGTAGTCGGAGGTCGCGACGTAGCGGCACCAAACGATGGGATGGAAGCCCTGGCGGAGAAGGGCGCCGATGAGTCGGGCGCAGCCGGCCAGCTTCGTATCTTGGCTGGAATCCGAGATTTCCCGGGCGATGCGGGCCAATTCGCGGAGTTTGCGACGTTCGCCGTCGGGGAGGGTTCTTTCGGCGGCCTCGAGAGGCGGCGAAGGAGGGGAATCGTCCGTCGTCTCGTTGGCCGATTCGAAGACATAGCCGGAGAAATCGACCTCGTCCTCCAACCCGCCGAGCCCGCGTTCCCGATTTTCGATCGCCTCCACGGCGGCGGTGGGCGACGACATGGCGCAGCGCAGGAGGGCCAGCGCGCCCCAGTAGCGGACGCGGCGGCGGCGCTCTTCGAGGGTCCGGCCGGTGCGGACGATATCCGTGCAGAAGGCGTAGGTCGCGTCGAAAAGGCGGCGCAAGGCGGGAGATAAGGCGTATGTCTCGTCGGAGGGATCCCGCCGGGGGAAACACAGTTCGGACTCCCACCCTTTTTCGATGTCCTTGCGCGTCCGTTGGACGAAATGGCGGGCGAGCTCGATCCGACGCTCCTCGCCGAGGTCGGAAATCATCCAACTCGAAAATTGGGCTTTCAGGAAGCCGAGGAGCGATTGGAAGGCGGATTCGATGCCGCTGTGCGGCGTGGCCGTGAGCAGGACGAGGTGCTGGCCGGGGCGGGAGGCGATTTCGGAAACGAGGGCGTGGCGTTCGTGCTGGCTTTTTCGGGAAGGGTCGGCGACGGCGGAGCCGTGGGCTTCGTCGATGACGACGAATTCCGGGCAGTCCTGGAGGAAGGCATGCTTGTTGCGGTCGGATTTGATGAAATCGATGCTGATGACTTGGAGGGGGTAGAAACGATAAAGGCTCTCGGGGCCGGTTTTCGCCCGCTCGAGATGATTGACCGTTCCGGAACGGACGACCACGGCCTCGAGGTTGATTTTCTCGGCCAGCTCGGTTTGCCACTGGTCGCAGAGGTAGGGCGGACAGAGAACGGCCAGGCGCTTGATTTCCCCGCGGTCGAGGAGCTCCCGGGCGATGAGGAGGGCTTCGATCGTCTTGCCGACGCCGACGTCGTCGGCGATGAGAAGGCGGACCGGGTCGAGCCGGAGGGCCATGAGGATCGGGACGAACTGATACGCGCGGGGGCGGATGGAGATGCGGCCGAGCGAGCGGAACGGCGCGGCGCCCTCGCGGAGAGAGAGACGGGCGGCCTGCCAGAGGAGGTGCGCCCCGGCGGCATCCGACAGGTCGTCGGCGGTCGGAGGAGGGAACGCGGCGGGCGTGATCCGCTCGTCGGGGAGCGAGGAGCCGATGAGGTTCGAGAGGCCGTTGTGGACGGCGATGATTTCGTCCGTGGCCCCGGTCAAGGGACGGAGATAGGTCAGGCCCGGGTCGTCGGAGGGGAGGACGACCCACTCCCGCCGGCGGTATTTGACGATGGACCCGACGCTCATCCTGCCCTTCGCCGTAAACGGCGGAGAAATCTTAACTTTCGGAGCGAGGCGAAGTCAACGTTTAACGAATTGATGCCATCCGGATTAGGACAAAAGCAAAGCTATTTTTTAAGAAGGGAAATGAAGCGATCCCGCGGCATTTTGGCCGACCGGAGAAGGCTCATCGATCCTGAACGGGAAATCCACGGCGATCTGTCGTTGGCGCGGAACGGGCGGTTCCGTTCGGCGAGGAGGATCCAGCGGCCGGAAACCACAAGATTTCAGGACGGCGTCCAGCGTGCCGCGCTCATAACAGTTTGTGATGAAGAGCCTTACGGCTTCCACCAAATTTTTTCTCGCTTCAGCCGGATAATCGCCCATCGAGTAGACATCCAGAGGAGGACACCAGGCGACAAACGAATCCCCATCTTTTTTCATCTTGAGGGGAAGCCGCAACGTGAAAGTGACGGTCATGTTCATGGGAAGATTTATTCCTTTTAGCGAAACCATTGTAACACAAAAAAGACGATTTCTATCAAACCGATCCGCTAGCTCGAAAAAGCGTTTGCAGCGTGGCGAGAATCGAACGGGGCCGCGACGGCGCGCTCCGTATTTGAACTCGATTTAACATTGAAAATCCTCATGTCAATGGCGGATTTTCAAGGATAAATAATACTGTTTCGCAGTCGAGAAAGGCGAGTTTCGATGGAGACCGGTCCATCAGGCTATCGGGCGGGAGAGGGTGGTGGAGCTGACCAGGATCGAACTGGCGACCTCTTGAATGCCATTCAAGCGCTCTCCCGAACTGAGCTACAGCCCCACCAGGA
>VGJF01000365.1 GCA_016867585.1 Candidatus Aminicenantota bacterium
CCGCCGCCGGAAGAGCGACCAGCGGACTGTTGGCCGAGTTAAAGACAAGGAGGGCGTCCATCCCCTCCTTGGCGGCATGAAGGAGAGAAAGGCCGGTGTGGGAGAGCGTTTCGAGGGACCGGACCGCGAGGGCGGGAAGATGGACGAGCCGCATCCCCTCAAAGAACCCGAACGGCCGGTCATAGTAGCCCTTCCGGCAGTAGACCAAGACGTCATGGCCGCGCCGGGCGAGCCGTTTGCCGACCTCCTCGGCGCACGTCTCGAACCCTCCGTATCGGGCCGGAACTCCGCGCGTCCCGATCAGGCCGATTTTCATGGGCGTCCCGCCGCCGCCTCAGAACCTCAGGAGGCGCCGGATCCGGGCGGCCAGCCCCGTCGGGACCTTGGCCGCGTTGTTGCCGAGAAGCTTCTTCCCGCCGCGGCGGATGGCCGAATCCGCCACTCCGCCGCAGATATAGGCGATTTCCCGCCTTCCGGGCTTCTCTCCGGTCCTGACCTCGCCCGCCAGGACCTTGCCGCAATGGCGGGCCAAGGGCTCGGTCACCCGGTCCCAGACGAACCTCTCCCGGACTTTGCCGAGATTGGCTTTCAAGCGGGCCCGCAAACCGGCGTCCTCGGCCAAGCGGAGAATCGCCGTCCGGATGTCGTCGGGCTTCTCCGGACGAACGACCAGGCCGAGGCCTTCCTCGGCGACCAGCCCGGCGAAGTAATCGCCCTCGGTGCAGACGATCGGGACGCCGAAATTGATATAGTCGAGAATCCGCGTCCGGAAAGCGTAGCGGGTTTCGAAATGCGTCCGGTGGACCGAGAGGCCGATGTCCGCCCGCTCGAAATAAGCCGCCCGCCGGTCATACGGGACCCAACCCTCCCGGAAAAAAACGCTCCGCCCGAGGAGCCCGAGCTCTTCGGCCAGGCTCCGGGCGTCGGCCGCCGCCTCGAACGGGGGAAGAAGCGGGTTGGGATGGACCGACGAGAGAAAAAGGAGCTTGAGGCGCGGATTTTCCGGCAAAGCGGCGGCGAAGCCCCGCAGCAGGGTCAGGGGATCGAACCAGTTGGACAGGACCCCGCCCCAAAGGAGGAGGATGTCGTTCTCGCCGATCTCCGAAAATTCCTCGGCCAAGGCCGAGCGGCCGGCGTCCCCGTCCCGGCGGGGCCCTCCTTCCGATAGGCCGAACGGAACGACGGTGATGAGCGAGGCCAGCGCCGGGTCGGCGTCGAGAGCCCGGGGCGTGATCCGGTTGAGGCTCATGAGCGCTCCGGCGAAGAGGTCCTTCTGGCGCTCGCTGGCGCAGACGAAGTAGTCCGCGGCGAGAAGGATGTCGTTGAAGACCCGGAGGTCGTGGAGATGGACGGCCTCCCGCTCCGCCAGCCCGGCCGCTTTCCGCTGATGGATGAACAGATTCTCCAGGACGAAGGGGTCGTAGATATCGGCGATGAGGTAGCGGCCGTGATTCTTGAGGACCGGAAACTTCGAAAGGACGAATCCCTGGAAGAGGACGATCCGGCATGCCTCCGCCCATTGCCGGATCAAGGCCGCGTCGCCGAGCTTGTAGAACGCCATTTCGAGCGGCGCCCCTCGGAAAAAGGCCTCGTCCTCGGCGCCGCGGGCGAATCCGGGGACCGCCAGCTTGACGGCGAACCTCCGGGAGAGCGAGCGGGCCGTCTCCCAGGCCCGGATGCCGGGCCCGGCCATCCGGGAGCCGACGATGTCGTCGCTGATGTACAGGATGTCAGACATGGGGGCCCTTCCCGCCGAAAAGACCGCCCAAGAGCCGCCAGAAGAAATAGATCAGGATCCCCTCGGACAGGACGGCGGCCAGGACGAAGACGAGCGGACTTCCCAGGATCCCGGGATACTTCGAGGTCACCCGGCCGAGCTCGGCGATGACCGGCCTTTTCGCGTAAGCCCGGAAGACGATGTCGCCCCCGGCCGGGGAGTCGTTGAACAGAGTTTCGCCGCCGCGATAGATGTCCCGGCTGCTCATCCACAGGGAGACCGAATCGTCGCCGGCCGCCCCGGGGGCGGAAACGGCGAACTTGTAGGTTTTTCCTTCGGACCGGCGGACGGGCTTGAAGACGGCCGAGGCGAACAGGTTGTCCTTGAGGGCGGAGGCGGGGATCGTCGTCTCGGCCGCAAGGATCTCGGCCGGCTTGACCTCCCACAGCTCGAAGCGCAGATCCGCCCCGACCGCCCGGCCGTAAGTGCCGACCAGGACATCCAGACGGGACAGGCCGTTCTTCCTGACCGAGAACGTTTGGCCGACCTTCCTCGGGCCGAAAATCCGCGGGCTGGGCGTGTCGTGAGGCGAAACGTCGAGGAAGAGAGTCTCATGGCGGGCGATTCCGATCAGATAGACCTGGAGGAGGACGAACGCCGCCAGGGCCGCCATCCGGATTCTCATCCCGGGTATTTTATCCCAGACCGGGCCGGAGGAACAGTCCGCCCCCCCGCAAGATCTTAACGGCCCAGGCGAACGATCACGTCTTTTCGGACGGGCGGCCCGGCCGCCCTGCGCCCGATGAAGACGAACCGGTACTCTCCGAGAAATCCCGGCCCCGGCTGCCAGGC
>VGJF01000366.1 GCA_016867585.1 Candidatus Aminicenantota bacterium
GCCAGGGAAAGGTCGATGATCCGGCCTTCGACGAACGGGCCGCGGTCGTTGATCCGGACGCAGACCGAACAGCCGTTGGTGAGATTGGTGACCATGACCTTCGTCCCGAAGGGGAGCGTCTTGTGGGCCGCGGTCAAATCGTACATGTCGTAGATTTCGCGGTTGGAGGTCTTTCGGCCGTGGAAATCGGCCCCGTACCAGGAGGCGATCCCGGTCTGGACGGATCCTCCGCCGCCTGGAAAGAGGCTCGGCCGGGAGCAGAAAGACAAGGCCATGACCGACAGGGCCAGAAGCCCCGCCGGTCCAAATCGAAACCGAGAGCCCCGTGTTCCTTTCATGGACGCGGTTCAGGATGGCACGGCCTCCGGCCGGGGTCCATCGCCTTCGGCGGCGGTTTTCGGGAGGCCTTTCATCGGGAAGGGGAGTAGTCGTCCCGACCGCGGATCTCATCTTGACAAGCGAGGCGAGATGAGGCCATAATCATCGGGCCGAGGATGAAAAGGACCGGAGGGGCGTCTAGGATTGTCCGGAATTCCGTCGGATTGGTCTTGCCCCTGTGCGCCTTTCTTCTCGGGTCCCAAACGGCCAGCCAAAAGGTCAGCCTCAAGGTTTCCTCATGGGGCGTCCTGGGCGTCTCGGGCGACCCGGGGCCCCTGGTCGTCGCCGCGGCCCAGGCGGGCGGAAATCCCGCGGAAACCGAGGACCGGACGACATCCCTCCAATATTCATCGACCGTCCCCCGGGGACTGAAGAGGTCGATTCTCGTCCAGGAAGCGGGAACGGATGGGGCGCCGGCGGGATGCGTCCTGACGCTCGAGGCCCGGCCGTCCTCCCCGCCCCGGGAAGGCCGCGGCGCCGGAAGACTGACCTTGTCCGGCATGCCCCAAGTCCTGATCGAAGAGATCGGAAGCTGCGCCACGGGGATCGCTTCGGGGGAGGGAGCGGTCCTCGTTTACCGGCTGGCCGTCGAAGATCCGTCCCGCCTCGTCGTCGGCGAGACGAAATCCTTGACGATCGTTTTCACCTTGACCGACGCGTCTTGAAGCGGCCCCGGATCTTCCCCCGTTAGGGGAGGATGATGTTTTTCGCCGTGACGACCTCGATGCCTCTGCGGCCGAGCCTGTCGGCGAACTCGAGGGCCTGCTCTTCCCCGGAGCAGGAGATCAGGACCCGGTAATAGGTTCGGCCGTTGAGGTCGTGGCGGGCGGCATGGGCCGTCGGGCAAATCCCGGCGATCTCCAGGGCAAAACGCTGGGCCCGGTCGAGAGTCGAAAAGACCCCGGCTTGGAGAGCCAGCTTCGCCCCGGCCAAGCGGCCCTTGTCGGAAGCCGGTGGCTTGTCCGAGGCGCGGGAGGACGGAAGCGGCGCGGGCGGGGAAATCTCTCTTCCCCCGGCCACGAGGCGACCGCCATCCTTGATCCGGATTTCCCGCCGTCGGGGAAGGACCCGGAAGCGGACGTCTTTTTGTTCGCCCGGCTCGATCTCGATCTCGACGGTGTCGCTTTCGAATGCCGTGAATTCCGGAAGGGCGTCGCCGAAGGCCAAGAGAGTCCAGGCTCCGGGCCGAACGTCCTCGAACCGAAAGCGGCCTTCCCCGTCGGCGACCTGGATCAGGGTTTCCGTTTCGCTCTTGAGCTCGAGGAGGGCGTTCGCCAGGCCGGAAGATTCCACGTATCCGGCCGGCTCTCGGGAAGCCCCGGGGACGGCCAGGCCTTGGCCGGTCGGGTCGTCCGCCTGGCGGTAAACTCCGATCCGGCCGGAGACCGAGGCCGGCCGGACCAGGGCGATATCGGCCTTGGCCGCGGCTCCCGGTTCGACCGCGATTCCGAGAGGCGTCGGCCGCAGGGAGACGCGGCCGGGGGGGATCGTGCCTTGATCCAGGCTGAGGAAATAGGTGTCGGGCTTGACTCCGTGGAAGAAGAATTCTCCCTGCGCGTTCGTCAAAACGGCCAGATTGTTCGCCCGGACGAGGACATCGGCCAATCCCGGCCCGGAGGGCCCGCCGTCCGCGATCCGGCCGTGAAGCTTGGCGACATCCGTCCTTCGGGCGAGGGGAAGCCGGACCGGAATGGTGTATTCCAGGCCGGCGACGACATGGCGGAGCGCGCCTCCCCCGACTTTGAACCCGTCCAGGGGGGAGCTTCCCCGGAAGCGGACGGCCAGGGCGTGGCCGTTGCGGAATCGGTGGGCCAGGCTGGCTTCGACCGTGTCGAGGCGGTGGGCCATGAGGAAGGGGTCGTTCAGGGTCAGAAGGTCGTAAAGCCCCGGAGTGAACTCCCTCCGGAAAGAGGTCCGATAATAGGCTTCAAATTCCGTCCGGCCGAACTTCAAGGACGCGTCGAGGCGGAGGTCGAGCGTTTGGAGGGTTTCGCCGGTGAATCCGCGCTCCTGGTCCCGATAATGGACCTGGGCTCCGACAGCGAATCCGGAGGAGGGTCGGAAATTCGCCGACCCGGAGTATTCGCGGAGAGCGGCCGTCCGGCCGGTCAGATGGTTGCGGGTCCGCCCCACGTCGACCGCCCCTTGAAGCTGAAG
>VGJF01000367.1 GCA_016867585.1 Candidatus Aminicenantota bacterium
TCCGTCCGTTGGAAAACCGTCAATCAATCGAAGTACAATAACCGCATCATGGGAAGCGGAGAGCTTAGGCCGGCCGGTCACAAGAAAACACTGAGGACGTTCGCCGCCGCATCGTTCCTCAACGACATGGGTTCGGACATCATCTATCCCGTCTGGCCGCTCTTCGTGACCGAATTCCTCAAGGCCAAGATGACCGTCCTGGGTTTCATCGACGGCCTGGGGGACGCCCTCGTCTCCCTTTCCCAAGCCGCTTCGGGATACGCGTCCGACAAGCTCAAGCGGCGGAAGATCTTCATCTGGACGGGATACCTCTGTGGGTCGATTTCCCGGCTCGGCTACGCCGTTTCCACGGTTTGGACCCAACTCGTCCCCTTCAAGATGCTCGACCGGATCGGCAAGATCCGAAGCGCTCCCCGCGACGCCGCCGTGGCCGACCTCTCGACCGACGGAAACCGGGGCCGGAATTTCGGGCTTCTTCGGACCATGGACAATCTGGGGGCTTTCGTCGGGATTCTCGTCTGTCTCGCCCTCTTCCCCCTGTTCGGCTACCGCCGGCTTTTCGCCTTGGCGGCGATCCCGTCCCTCGTCGGGGCGGCTCTCATCATCATCAATATCCGGGAAACAAGGCCTTCGGAAAGAAAAATCTTCAAGGGGATGTCGCTTCGCCGGCTCGACGGAAATCTCAAGCTCTACATCGTCCTCAACGCCGTCTTCGCCTTGGGATCGTTCAGCTATTCCTTTCTTCTCATTCAGGCCAAACGGTCGGGCTCTCGGGCGGGATTCGTCCCCGTCCTCTACCTGATTTACGCCGCGGCGGCCACGGCCGGGTCTCTGCCGTTCGGCCGGCTTTCGGACAAAGTCGGCCGCAAACCCGTCCTCTTTCTCTCGTTCGGCGTCTGGGGGGCCCTCTGCCTCGGCGTCCTCGCGGCCAAGGGCCCGGGCGTCGGGATCGCCGTCTTCGTCCTCTTCGGAATTCACAAAGCCGCCCTCGACCCCGTCCAGCGGGCCCTGGTCGCCGAGCTCTGCCCTCCCGCCTTTCGGGCCAGCGCCCTGGGAGCTTTCCAGATGATCATCGGCCTGTGCGCGTTTCCGGCCTCATTCCTGGCCGGACTTCTCTGGGAGACCCTGGGCCCGGCCGCCCCTTTCGCCCTCTCCCTCGGCTTGACCGCCCTCGCCGGCCTCCTGCTGGCCTTCGTCAATCCTCCTCGGCCTTCGAAATCCGCCCTTCCTTGACCGCCTCGGCGATGATCTTCTGCTGAAGATGGGAAGGGACTTCGTCGTAGTGGGAGAATTCCATCAGGAACGAGCCCCGCCCGCCGGTGATCGAGGTCAGGGTCGGCTCGAAGTCGAGCATTTCCGCCATCGGGACGGTCGCCTTGAGGATCCGCATCGTCCCCTTCTGCTCCATCCCGCTGACCTTGCCCCGCCGTCCGTTGAGGTTGCCCATGATGTCCCCCATGAACGGCTCGGGGGTGTAGACCTCGACGTTGACGACGGGCTCGAGGATCGTCGGCTTGGCCTGCTGCATGGCCAGCTTGAAAGCCTTGGAGGCGGCGATCTTGAAGGCGATGTCCGAGGAGTCGACCTCGTGGTAGGACCCGTCATAGAGGATGACCTTGAAATCGACGACCGGATACCCGGCCAGGACGCCTTTCTTCCGGGCGTCGAGGATGCCCTTCTCGACGGAGGGGATGAAATTCCGGGGGATGGCCCCCCCGAAAATCTTGTCCTCGAAGATGAAGTCGCCGCCCCTGGCGAGGGGCTCCATTTTGATCCAGACGTCGCCGAACTGGCCGCGGCCGCCCGTCTGCTTCTTGTGGCGGCCCTGGACGTCGGACCGGCCCTTGATCGTCTCCTTGTAGGAAATCTTGGGCGGTTTGAGGTCGATGTCGACGTTGAACCGCTTCTTGAGCTTGTCGGTGACGATCTTGACATGGAGCTCGCCGGAGCCGGAGACGAGGAGCTGGTTCGTGTCCGGGTCACGCTCGAAGCGAACCGTCGGGTCCTCTTCCATGATCCGGTGCGAGGCCTGGGAAATCTTGTCCTCGTCGGCCCGGGTCTTGGGCTCGATGGCGAAGGCGATCGAGGGCTCCGGAAACTTGATCGTCGGAATAACGATCCCGCTGCCTTTGGCGGCCAGGGTGTCGCCGGTCACGGTCGCCTTGAGTTTGGCCGTGGCGACAATGTCTCCGGCCTTGGCCTGTCCGGCCGGCAACTGCTCCTTGCCCTGAAGAAAAAAAAGTCCGGAGAGCTTTTCGTCGGTCTCCTTCCCGGTATTGGTCACGAAGGCATCGGGATTGACCTTCCCCGAAAAAACCCTCAGCAGGGAGATCCGGCCGGTGTACGGATCGCTGATCGTCTTGAAGACAAGGGCGGCGAACGGGCCGTCAGGCCCCGTTTGGAGCACCTCCTCCTTGTCCCCGGACCTGACGGCGATGGCCTTCCGTTCGACCGGGGAAGGAAGGATATCGATGATCCGGCCGAGGAGCGTCTGGACCCCGATGTTCAGGAACCCGGAAGCGGC
>VGJF01000368.1 GCA_016867585.1 Candidatus Aminicenantota bacterium
CGGTGAGGTCGAGGGACAGGGTCGGCGTGAGGTCGATGCCCAAGCCCGCCCCGAAGACCGGCGCCTCTCCGGAGGCCTTGCCAGGCGTCGCCGCATAACCGCCGAACAAGGCCAGATGGATGCCGGCCGAAGCGGAAAGGGCCAGGCTGAGGAACATGGCCGCGGCGATGGGGAGATGTTTGTTCATGAGTTCTCCATGATCAGGGGCGTCCGTAGCCGCCGCCTCCGGGCGTTTCGATCCGGAGAATGTCGCCCGGCTTGACGGTCAGGTTGGCCTTGGATTTGAGGACGAGACGCTTTCCGTCCGAGAGGAGTATGTTCCGCCCGACCGCGCCGGGCTGCCCGCCCCGCAGGCCGTAGGGGGCGAATTTCCGGCGTTCGGACATGATCGTGACCCTGGCCGGAACGCTGAATTCATATTCGCGGACGATGCCGTCGCCGCCCCGGGAGCGTCCCGCTCCGCCCGATCCGCGGCGCAGGGCATAGCGGCGGATGCGCAGGGGGAGATAGTTTTCGAGGGCCTCGAGAGGCGTATTCAGGGAATTCGTCATGTGGGTGTGGACGCCGGACAAGCCGTCGCCGGAGTTGGAGGCCCCCATCCCGCCGCCGATCGTTTCGTAGTAGGCGAAGGGCCTTCTCCGGAGGGGGTCGAAGCCCCCGATGGCGATGTTGTTCATGGTCCCCGAACTGGCGGCCGGAATCCGGTTGGGCATGGCCTTGGCCAGGGCGCGGAGGAGGACGTCGACGATCCGCTGGGAGGTTTCGACGTTGCCGGCCGCCGTGGCCGCGGGAAATTGGGCGCTGACGACGAGGCCGGGAGGAGCGACGATCCGGAGGGGACGAAGGAGTCCCGTATTGAACGGGATGTCCTCCTCGATGAGCGAGCGGAAAACGTAGAGGACGGCCGAGGCGGTGACGGCGTCATTGGCGTTGACACCGCCCAGGACCTGGGGCGAGGAGGCGCTGAAATCGACCGTCGCCTGGCCGCCGCGGATGCGGATCTCGACGGCGACCCGAACGGGGTCGTCCCCGATGCCGTCGTCGTCCAGGAAATCGGCGGCGGCGTAGTCGCCGTCGGGGATATCCCGGATCGTCCGGCGGAGATAGGATTCCGTGTAGTTCTGGATGATGGAGGCGTAGCGGTCGACGCGGCCGAGGCCAAATTTCTCGACGGCCTCGGCGATCCGGCTCCGGCCTTTCTCGCAGGCGGCGATCTGGGCGAGGAGGTCGCCGCGGCGCTCCTCGGGGGTGCGGACGTTGGCCAGAATCAGGCGGAGAACGTCGTCGTCGATCCGTCCCCGGCGGGCGAGCTTGAGCGGGGGGATGATGAGCCCTTCCTGGAAGATTTCCGTGGCCAGGGGCATGCTTCCCGGCGTCATGCCGCCGACGTCGGAGTGATGGGCCCGGTTGGCGACGAAAAACCGGAGCCGGCCTCCGAAGAAGACGGGGGCGATGGCCGTGATGTCGGGGAGATGGGTCCCGCCGCGGTAAGGGTCATTGACGAGGGCGAGGTCGCCCTCCTCTAAGTCCAGCGAGGCCAGGGCCGCCTGGACGGAGAGGGGCATGGCCCCGAGGTGGACGGGAATATGGGAGCCTTGGGCCAGGGTCTCTCCGCTCCGGTTGAAGACGGCGCAGGAGAAATCCTTGCGTTCCTTGATATTGGGGGAGAGCGCGGTCCGGCCAAGAACGGCGCCCATCTCTTCGGCGATGGAGACGAAGATATTTTTGAAGATCTCGAGCTCGATGGCATCGACGGCCCGGAGGGGGCGTCTCATTCCTCCTCCTTCCGGATGAGGAGGTTGAGATAGCCGTCGACGCGGAGCCGGAATCCCGGAGGGAGGAAGGTCGTCGAGCCGAAGTCCGCGACGAGGGCCGGCCCGGAAAACTCCAGGCCGGGGCCGAGGCGGGCCCGGTCATAGACGGGCCCCCTCCGCGGCCGGCCGCCGTAGACGACCGTCTGCGATTTGAGGAGGGCGTCGGAGAGCTTCCGCGTCTTGGAGGCGCGCTGTTTTTCGAGCCTGATTTTCCGGCTCACCCCTCGGGCTTTGAGACGGAGGTTGACGACTTCGACCTGCCCCGCCGGGTGATGATAGGCGTACGTCCGGAGGTGCGCCCGATGGAAGGCCGCCTCGAGTGCCCCCGGCTCGCCGGGGTAAGGGAGAGTGATCTCGTAAGACTGTCCGAGATAGCGGAGGTCGACGGCCCTTTCGAGGACGATATCCGGGTCGGCGAAGCCGTCCTCCCTGAGGTCGCGACGCCCTTGACGGGCCAGTTCCTGGAATTGCCGGTCGACAGTCCGGGAGTCGATTTTCGACACGGTCTTGAGGACGGACCGGGAATAATCCTTGACCGCGTCGGCCAGAAGGAGGCCGAAGGCCGAGAGGACGCCGGCGTTCGCCGGGGCGAGGACGCTTTTCATCCGGAGATGGGCGGCCATGTCGACGGCATGCATACCGCCCGCGCCGCCGAAGGACAAGAGGGTGAAGTCCCGGGGATCGATCCCGCGTTCGATCA
>VGJF01000369.1 GCA_016867585.1 Candidatus Aminicenantota bacterium
TAGGTGTTGAATACGACGGTCTTCATCAAGTGGTTTCCCACATAGGATTCCGCCTCGAAGGGGAATTCCTCCTTGTCGTACCCGATCCGCGCAAGCTCCGCCCGATTGCGTTCGTTCAGGTCCTTGACGCGAACAAGGGCGGTCAACTTCCCGCCGGCCGCGTTGATGACATCCTGATTGATGCACCATTCGAGGTCCAGCTTCCAGGCCTTGGCCCACGTGGTCATGAAATCGTGAATTTCGGGAAACGCGTCGCCTTCGTCAATGGTCATAACCCGGGGAATCGGGAGGCCGTCCTCCAGGCAGACCTGGCGGATCACCCACAGCGTCGTCGTGCTATCCTTGCCGCCGGTCCACGTGATCGCCAGCTCATCGAGCCGGAATTTACGGAACGCCTCACGCACGACGGCCTTGGATCTCGCGACGAGCTCCACCAAGCGTTGTTCCTTGCTGTCTTCGTTCATCCGTGCTCCTTTCGATTTATCGAATTCGCCGATCAGGGACTCAACCAACGCCGAATCCGAGGCTGGAGACGGCTCTTCAAAGGTAAAGCCAGGGGGGACGTCTCGACGATATTCGTCGTTTCCCGGGGATCCCGGCTGAGATCATACATCTCCCACCGGTCCAAATTGGCTCGATAGATGACCTTGAGGTCGCCCTCCCGATAGCCATAGACGTCCTTTTCGACATCCTCACCTCGGCCGGGCTCATGATAAAGGGCTTCCATGAAGCAGCCGCTCGGGGAATAGGCCTCCGCCGGCAACAGGGAACGGCCGGCGAAGTTCTTGTCGGGAGGAAGGCCGAAGAGATGGAGAATCGTCGGGGCGATGTCGAGACCGCTGACGAGATGCGGGCCGATGCCTCCCGCCCGGCGTTTCGGCTCGTAGATGAGCAGGGGAATATCGATGAGCTCGGCATACAGCTTGTCGTCATGGGACAGCCCGCCGTGTTCGTTGAATTCATCCCCGTGGTCGCTGGTCAGGATGACGGATGTCTCTTCGAGGAGCCCCAGGCGCTCCAGGCTCGCGAAGAATTCCCGGATGTGAGAATCGACCTCCCGGATCTGAACATCGTACAGCCTCTTCAAAAGCTCCACCCGCCGCGGGTCCGAGACGTCCCTTTTCAAGAGGACGGATTGGAACAGGCCGAACATTTCATCCGGACCGAGGGTGAGGGTCGGATCGGCCGATTCGATATCCCCCCGCTCGGGCATATAGGGCTCGTGGACGTCCATGTAATGGAGCCAGAGAAAGAAGGGCCGGCCCGGCTGGCGATATGACCGCAGCCAATTCTCGGCTTTGCGATTCATGATCGGTCCGCGAACATAGGGGATTCGCTCGTCGACATCCTCTTCCAGGGAGTCGTAGAACACATCCCAGCCCCGGTCCCAGCCGGTCAAGCGGCTCAGATACACATTGGAGTGAAAACCCGCCGTGGCGATGCCGGCATCCTTAAGGGGCTCCGAAATGAGGGTCTTCCGCAGAGAGAGGCCTTGGGGTTTTCCTTCGTCCAGGTAATGGGACGAGGTCAGGAGCCCCGGGAACGCCGCCTGCGTGTACGGACCGCAGGCTTGGGCTTTATCGAATCGGAGGCAGCGATTCTGGATCGAGTCCAGGAAAGGGGTCAGACCCCGGGGATTCCCGTAGCAACCCAGGACGTCTTTTCTCAAGGCGTCGACGGTCAGCAAAACGACGTTGTTCATCGCCCCCGTCCTTTTCTGTTTCGATAATAGGTCCTCAGGATCTGAAGAACTTCTTGACGGCTGAATTCGGTCGGAGGGATGACGCCGGTGGAGAGCCGATCCCGGAGCTCGGTTCCGCTGATCGACAAATGGTCCTTCTCGGTATGGGGACACGTCCGGGGGGAGGCCATGGCTTCGCATTTGTAACACCAGAAGGCCGTATCCAGTTTGATGGGCCGGATGCGAAGGTCCCCCGGCTGGATCGCGTCGAAAATCCTGTGGGCGTCGAACGGCCCGTAGAAACGGCCGACCCCGGCGTGATCGCGTCCGATGATGATGTGCGTGCAGCCGAAGTTCTGGCGGATGATCGCATGGAGAAGAGCTTCCCGGGGACCCGCATAACGCATTTCCAGGGGATAGACCTTGAAGATAACCCGATCCTTGGGATAATAAAGATCCAGAAGGACCCGATAGCATTTCATGCGCACCCCGGCGGGAATGTCGCCCGGCTTCAGCTTTCCCACCACGGGATGGATGAACAGGCCGTCGCAGATCTCGAGGGCGAGCTTCGTCAAGTGCTCGTGCGACCGGTGGATCGGATTCCGCGTTTGAAAGGCGGCGATGGTGGACCAGCCCTTGTCGGCGAAAATCGCCCTGGTTTCGGAAGGGCGGGCGAATTCCGGGAAGGTCCTGGCATAGGCGCCTTCATGGAAGACCTCGACGGGTCCCCCCAGGTAGACATCGCCCTGCCTGGCGAGCTTATCAACCCCGGGATGCTGAGGGTCGGCGGTTCCGAAGACAAGCTCGGCTTCGCGCCT
>VGJF01000370.1 GCA_016867585.1 Candidatus Aminicenantota bacterium
CGCGGCTTGCGGCAATTCGACATCGATATACGACGTCACGTTGCGCCGGACGAAAGCGATGACCGAGAATGGATTTCCCGGCGATCTCCGCTCTATTTTAAATCCCAATTCGTTCGGAGAATCATCCTGCCATGTCAGGTCGATTTCCGAGGAAGATCTTGCCGCGGCGTTAAAATCGGCGGGCGCCGTCGGCGGCCAGCGCAGAACTTGATTTTCAGGGGCCGAGAACATCCAGCCGCACAGGATCCCATTGATCACCAGAATAAGAATCCTCTTAGGGATAAGCATTTGCTTTTCCGAGGACGCCACGAATTCCCGCTCCAACCGCTGAATCTCCTCGTTTGACCACGACGGAAGCTTACTCCGGGTCCGTTGCCTATGTCAATTCCCGCGTCATGCGCGGAAAACGACATCCGGCACCCGGATGGGCACGATACATCCGCCGGCGGGAAGCAAAAAACGCTGGACTCCCGCTCCCTCCTCATCAACCTTCTATGAAATATCCCCCGCTCTCCTCGGCCGCCCTCAGGGCAGGGTTTCGCAGCCCTTCACGAGGCGGCCGGGTCAGGGCGACCTCGGTCAAAACTCGTGGCGGCGGCGGCTTCTCCGCCGCGAAGGTCAGCTTCAGGACCTGACCGTGACCTGGCCTTTATCGGGGATATGGGAAGTGACCCGGGCGATGAACTCCAGATAATCCATCGTCTCCTGCTCCGCGCCGTCCCGCCCCAAGCGATAACCGACCTTGCCCTCGGATTCCAGAAACGTCAGCCGCTCCAGGGCCAGCACCGGCCGGATCATGTACTTCCCCACCCGCTCGGCCTCCGGCTTCGTCTTGGCCCGGACCAGGCTGTGGACGTTGAAGCCGGTGTGCCGCCACGAAAGGATCCGCTCGGCCCATTCGGGACTCAACAGCTCCTTGCGGACAAGCATCGCCAGGATCTCCCGGGCGAAGATCTCGGCCAGTCGCGAGTCGTCGATCCGCGGGATCTTATGGAAGACGCCCGTCTCGTCCACGCCGCCCTCGGTCACCAGGACATGGAGGTGCACATGCAGATTGATCCGGGCGCCGAAGGTCTGGATGGCGGCGATGACCCCGGGCCTAAGCGCGCTCCCGGTCACAACCGCGAAATAATACTTCTCGACCACCTCCTTGACGACCGGCCGGAAGAAACCGTACTCCCGCTCGAAACGACTCTCATACTCCGTCAGGAACCTGTCGAAATGATGGAAGAGTACCCGGTAAAGGACCGTCCGCTCCGGATGTCGAGGACGATAAACTCCCGCCATGGCAGGAGAAAAGCCTCAAGAACCGGGCCAATGTCATGGATCGGACCGCGTCTCCCTGGAAAGAGGCGATGACCGCGGCCCGGAAGGGCTAATCAGGGCCCCAGGAACGTCCACCTGCGTTGACACTCAGCCAGGAGAATGGAAACGGCGGGGAATTCTCATGTCTATGGCTTGTTCTGATATCTATCCCTTGGCCGGTGATTTGGTCGGTTTTAGCTAGGCACGCAATTTGGGATGAGTTTGAAGGCAGCTAAGTCGTCGCCCTTATGTGCCAGCGGCCGAGACGTTGCGCGAGATACCGCCCGGTGTAGGATTCCTTGCAGGCCGCTACCGTCTCCGGAGCTCCCTCGACCATCACCCGTCCGCCGCGCTTCCCGCCTTCGGGCCCGAGGTCGATGACCCAGTCCGCCCGGCAGATGACGTCGAGGTTGTGCTCGATGACGAGCACGGTATTCCCCGCGTCGACGAGCCGGTCGACGATCCTGAGGAGCTTGCCGATGTCGGCCGCGTGGAGTCCGATCGTCGGCTCGTCCATGACGTAGATCCGTCCCTTCTTCCACAGCTCCGCGGCGAGCTTGATCCGCTGGGCTTCGCCGCCCGAGAGGCTGTCCAGCCGCTGGCCGAGAGGCAGGTATTCGAGCCCGACGTCGAGGAGCATGCCCAGCCGCCGCTTGATCTCGGGCTCGGGAAAGAAGCCGTGCGCCTCGGCCGCGGTCATCTCCAGAACATCGGCGATCGTCTTGCCGCGGAGCCGCGCCTCCAGGATTTCGGGGACGAACCGCTTTCCGCCGCAGGCGTCGCA
This sequence comes from Candidatus Aminicenantota bacterium, assembly GCA_016867585.1. Lineage (GTDB taxonomy): Bacteria > Acidobacteriota > Aminicenantia > Aminicenantales > UBA4085 > JAAZPG01. The sequence continues at coordinate 2,090 of VGJF01000370.1, forward strand.
GGTCACGATCACGGCGTCGAGGAAGTGCATTTCGATCTTGAGGAAGCCGTTCCCTCTGCAGGCGGGGCAGGCCCCTTTGGAGTTGAAGCTGAAGAGAGGCGCGGCTTTTCCGGTCGCCTGGGCGAAGGCCTTCCGGATCAGGCCGAAGGCCTCGACGTAGGTCGCCGGATTGGACCGGGCCGAGCCGACGACGGGCGATTGGTCCACGACCACGGCCTCGGGATGCTCGCGGACGAAAACGTCCTCGACGCCTCCGCGTTTGCCGGGATCCCGACGACGACCGAATCCTGGAAGCCGCGGTTGGCGGTCATGCGGATTATGTCGTCACCGGCGATGTCGACCTCCTCCATCTTGAAGGATTCCGAACAACGAAA
>VGJF01000371.1 GCA_016867585.1 Candidatus Aminicenantota bacterium
GAAAGAAGCCAAAAAGAACATCGGTAAGCTGGACTCTTCGACCGTTAAATTCGTCCGGAAAGCCATACAATCCTTATCGGCCAACCCCGTCAGGGGAAAACCGCTGGCCTATGATCTGGCCGGCTTGCGTTCGCTGCGGACATCCGACTATCGCGTCATCTATCGGCTCAAAGAGAGGGAACTTCTCGTGATCGTCGTCGCCCTGGGACATCGAAGGGAAATCTACAAGAAACTCAAAGAATTGCTTTCCGGCCTTACCAGTTGACTTGATCGGCCATAAAAAATACAATGAGGCCACTTTGGCAGGAAACGCCACTGCTCAGGAGGGAAAAATGGTCACGACTCTTTCCCAGATGTTTTTGAACACGGTCAAGGCCTACCCCAAGCCGGATTTCATGCTGGTCAAGAAGGGCGGCGTCTACACGCCCATCTCGACCGAGGAATTCGGTCTCAGGGTCCGCCGCTTCGCTCTCGGCCTCAAGGACCTCGGCTTCGCCAAGGGGGACAAGCTCATCATCCTTTCCGAGAACAGGCCGGAGTGGACGATCGCCGACTTCGCCTCGGTCTGCCAGGGAGGGGTCACCGTCCCGATCTACACGACCTTGATGCCCGAGCAGATCAAATACATCATCAACGACTCGGACGCCCAGATCGTCGTCGTCTCGAACGAGGAGATGTGGGCCAAGGTCGCGGCCGTCAGGGCCGACCTCGGGACGGTCAAGCACTTCATCACCCTCCTCCCCAAGGCCCCGGCCCCGGGCGTCCTGACCTACGACGAGATCCTCGAGAAAGGGAAGGCCGTCGAAGCCTCCCGCCCCAAGTTCTTCGAGGAGCTCGCGGCGGCCGTCGGACCCGAGGACGTGGCCTCGATCATTTACACTTCCGGGACGACGGGCGTTCCGAAGGGCGTCATCCTGACCCACGCGAATTTTGTCAGCAACCTCACGACCGTCTCGACGATCGTCGAGTTTTCGGAGAAGGACACCGTCCTCTCCTTCCTCCCCCTGTCCCACGTCCTCGAGCGGATGGTCACCTTCACCTATGTCTACAAGGGCTGCACGATCGGCTACGCCGAGAGCATCGAGACCGTGGCCCAGAACCTGACCGAGGTCCGGCCCCAAATCATGGTCAGCGTCCCGCGCGTCTTCGAGAAAATCTACGCCAAGGTCATGGACAACGTCCTGGCCAGCTCGGGCCTCAAGCGCAAGATCTTCTTCTGGGGGATCAAGGTCGGCAAGGCGGCCGGGGCCAAGCGGCTGGCCAAGCAGCCGGTCAAGGGCGGGCTGAAGTTCAAGCACGGCCTGGCCCACAAGCTCGTCTTCTCCAAGGTCATCGCCAAGACGGGCGGCCGGGTCCGCTTCTTCGTCTCGGGCGGGGCGCCCCTCTCCAAGGATATCGCCGAGTTCTTCTACGCCCTGGGGCTGGTCGTCCTCGAGGGATACGGGCTGACCGAGACTTCGCCGGTCGTCTCGGTCAACACCTTCGAGGACCTCAAGTTCGGGAGCGTCGGCAAGCCCATCCCCGGGGTCGAGGTCAAGATCGCCCCGGACGGCGAAATCCTGACCCGCGGACCCAACATCATGAAGGGCTACTACAAGAAGCCGGCCGAGACGGCCGAGGTCTTCGAGGGCGACTGGTTCAAGACGGGCGACATCGGGGTCATCGACGCCGAGGGATTCCTGTCGATCACCGACCGGAAGAAAGACCTCATCGTCACGGCCGGCGGCAAGAACATCGCTCCCCAGCCGATCGAGAACGTCCTGAAGACCAACCCCTACATCGTCAGCGCCGTCGTCATCGGCGACCGGCGGCGGTTCGTCTCGGCCCTCATCGTACCGAACTTCGAGAAGATCGAGGAATACGCCGCGGCCAACAAGATCGCCTACGCGAGCCGGGCCGACCTGGCGGCCAACGCGGCCATCAACGCCCTCCTGATGGCGGAGATCGACAAGGCGACTCCGAACCTGGCCTCCTACGAGCGGGTCAAGAAGATCGCCGTCTTGGACCGGGACTTCGAGATCGCCAAGGACGAGATGACCCCGTCGATGAAAATCCGGCGGAACATCGTCCAGGACAAGTACCGGACGGTCATCGACCGGCTCTACAAGGACGAAACCATCGGCTAAAAAAGGGGACGGTTCTATTTATTTCTCTGTTTGACGAAAGGAAGGGGATTGCGTATTTTGGGAGCATGACGCCCGGACTCGTTCAGGCCTTTCTGTTTTTCCTCATCTCCACCCCCGGAATAAAAGGGGACGGTTCTATTTTTTTCGCGGAGAAAAAAATAGAACCGTCCCCTTTTTCTTACGTGCTGGTCGGGACGGTGACCGACCGGGCGGCCCACACTCCTCTGGCGGGATGCCGGGTCTCCGTCCTCGAGAGCGTCCCAGCCCTGGCGGCGGCGACGAACGCCGAAGGCCGCTACCGGATCGACAACGTTCCCGCCGGAGCCTGGCAGGTT
>VGJF01000372.1 GCA_016867585.1 Candidatus Aminicenantota bacterium
GCGGCGCTTTTCGCCGGGCCTTCTCCGGAGCTATGTCAGGACCGCCGTCCGCCGTCTGAGGTTCCAGAAAGCGCACTCTCTGATCAACATCGGAGGACTGGCCCTCGGGCTCGCGGCTTGTCTTCTCGCGTTCCTCTGGGTCCAGGATGAAATCGGCTACGACCGGTTCCAGGAGCGGGCGGACTCCATCGCCCAAATCTACAGCGTCATCGACGGCGGCGGTTCGCGGAACGTCCACATGGGATCCTACTATCCCCTGGCGGCCGAGCTCAAAGCCCGGTGCCAGGAGGTCGTCGACGCCGCCCGCGTCGCGCTCGCCCAAAGACTGCTCATCCGGTCCGGAGACCGCGTCTTCAACACCGACGTCATCGCCCTGGCCGACCCGTCGATCTTCGAGATCTTCACCTTTTCCTTTCTTCGGGGAAACGCCGCGACCGCCCTCGCCGACAAGTACGCCGCCGTCCTGACGGAGAGCATGGCCCGCAGGTACTTCGGAGACCAGGACCCGGTCGGCCGGACGCTCCGCGTCAACGGGGAGTTCGACGTCCACGTCAGCGCCGTCATCAAGGACATCCCCTCCCAGTCCTCGCTGCGCTTCGACGGGATCGTTCCCTTCGTCCTCCAATTCGCCCCCTCCTTCGAGGAGCCGACGCAGTGGGGGGGCAATCCCCTGGAGACGTGGGTCCTTCTCTCCCCCGGCGCCGACCAGGCTGCGGTCGAAGGGAAGATCACGGCCATCGCGGCGCCTCATTTCGCCCAGGGCCCGGCCCGGGTCGACTTCCGCCTCCATCCCCTTCTCCGCAAGCGCCTCCACTCTCCCGAAGGAAACAGCCTCATCCGCATGGTCCTCCTTTTCGCCGGCGGGGCGTTGTTCGTCCTGGCCCTCGCCTGCATCAACTTCACGAACCTCAGCACGGCCGCGGCGGCCGCGCTGATGGGTTTCACCGACCCCGTCGGGCAAAGGCTGAAGATCTTCCGAAGCGAGGGGACGGTCGTCGGCGTCGTCCGGGACTTCCATTTCCGGCCCCTGCGGCACGCCATCCGGCCGATCGTTTACGGGCTCAGGCCCTCGTCCCGGTCCTGGGCCGTCGTCCGGATCGCGCCCGGAACGTCGGCGCCCTCTCTCCGGACGGTCGTCGAAACGGTCAAGAGAATCGACCCGGACACGCTGTTCGAGCCCGTTTTTTTCGACGACCGGCTCGTCCGGAGCCAGTATTTCGTCGAGCAAAAGATCTGGACGGTCGCGAACTTCCTCACGGCGACGTCCGTTTTCATCGCCTGCATCGGCCTCTTCGGTTTGGCCTTGTTCATGACCCAACGGCGGACCAAGGAGATCGGCGTCCGCAAGGTCATGGGAGCGTCGGCCGCCGGCCTGGCGGCGAAACTGGCGATGAACTTTTTGGCTTGGGTGGCGTTCGCCGTCGTCCTGGCCTTCCCCCCGGCCTACTGGGCGTCGCACAAAATCCTCGCCGCTTACGCCTATCGCGCCCCCCTCGGGATCGGGCTCTTCGTCCTCCCGGGATTGGCCGTCCTCACCGTCGCCGGACTGACCGTCGGGATCCACACCCTGCGGGCGGCCGGGGCGAATCCCGTGGAATCCCTGCGCTACGAATAGGGGCTATTGATTTTATTGATCACCGGCATCGATTTTTGAAAGGCCCACCCCGTGATCCCGCCTTCCGAACTGCCGATCCTGTTTTCGATGTTCAAAGGGGTGAAGGAAAAGCGGGCCCTCGTTTTATCCTTCAACATCTGGTAAACGGATTCGGAGAGGACCCGCAGAATGCGATCCTCGAGCTCCGTAATAAACTCCTCCAGCCAGCCGGCGTTCCTGATTCGCCTGAACAGATCATACTCGGCAAGGAGGCTGACAATCAGGCCGGTTTTTCCCGGAGGGGCCATGCCCGCGTCTTTCAGGCCGGGGATGGAAATTTCATAGGTGTTCAGGCCGGTGAATTTGTCCAGCCAGGCCAGGATCTCCGCCTTTCCGGCGCGGTCAAAACGGCTCAGGATCTCGTCCAGCTCCCGGCGGTGGGTTTCTCCCAGGCCCTGCTTTGTCGGGGTAAAAAAGAAGTGTCCGTGGGCGATCTTCTGGTAGCTTTCCAAGGGTTCGTCGACTTCCAGAAACAGGGTGAAAACGGAATCGCCCCTCCTGTCGGCCAGCATCTTCGCCCCGGTCTCCCTGATCCTTCGTTTGATCTCCTGCGGCAGCGTGTCCGTATCGGCGATTCGATAGAGTGTCTTCAAGTCGGCGGTCCAGATCAGGTTTTTGTATCGATAGGCGGCGTTTTTTTCGTCCTTCACGAAATGTTCTCCGGGGAACCCCCCCGTGATCCTCGTCTCCGTCCTGATGTCTCCGCCGAGTTCCAGCACTCTGTCCTTCAGGGCTTCCGCCAGCTTCCCGACGCCGCCCCGGGGATAGAAATAATCGAGATAGAGCGAAAAGTAGC
>VGJF01000373.1 GCA_016867585.1 Candidatus Aminicenantota bacterium
GAGAGGCAGGGATTCGAGCGGCTCATCGAGAAGAACGCGACGATCCCCTGTCGGAAGACGAAGACTTTCACGACCGTCGAGGACAATCAGCGGCGGGTCCGGATCCACGTCCTCCAAGGCGAAAGCCCGAAAGCCGGGGAGAACACCTCCTTGGCCGTGTTCGACCTCGTCGGGATCAGCCCGGCCCCGGCCGGCGTCCCGCAGATTGACGTCACCTTCGAGATCGACGCCAACGGAATGGTCAAGGTTTCGGCCAAGGACGTCGCCACGGGGCGGGAACAGCAGATGGCGATTCAACCTTCGTCGGGTCTGTCCAAGCAGCAGGTCGACCAGCTGGCCCAGAAGAGCGCGGCCGAACCGATAGGGGGGACGGGGGGATGAGCCGGCGGGACTATTATGACATCCTCGGTTTGGACCGATCGGCCGACCCGGAAGAGGTCAAAAAAGCCTACCGCCGAATGGCCTTGAAGTACCATCCGGACCGCAATCCCGGCGACGCCCTGGCCGAGGAGCGGTTCAAGGAGGCGGCCGAGGCTTACAGCGTCCTCGGCGACCCTGAAAAACGGGCCACCTACGACCGGTTCGGACATGACGGCCTGCGCGGGGAGGGCTTTCCCGGATTCGAGGCCACGGTTTTCGAGGGGTTCGAGGACATCCTCGGCAATTTTTTCGGGTTCGACTTCGGCCTCGGCGACATGTTCGGAGCGGGGCGCCGGCGGCGGGGCCGGGCCGAACGGGGACGCGACCTGGGTCTGGAGATCGAGCTCGGCCTCGAGGAGGCGGCGGCCGGGGTGGAGCGCGAAATCCATCTCAACCGGGCCGAGCGATGCGGGCCCTGCGAAGGAACCGGACGAAAGCCGGGGACCAAACCCGTCTCCTGCCCGGCCTGCGGAGGCCGCGGCCGAATCCGCCATTCCCAAGGGTTCTTCACCGTCGCCCGGACGTGCTCGCGCTGCGAAGGCGCGGGAGAGATCATCGAGACCCCGTGCGAGGACTGCCGCGGGAGCGGCCGGACCACGGTTAAACGGGCCTTGACCATCCGCATCCCTGCCGGCATCGTCGACGGGGCCCGATTGCGGATCGCCGGCGAGGGGGAAGCCGGCGACCGGGGAGGCGGCCGGGGGGATCTCTTTGTCTCCGTCCGGGTCAAACCCCATCCGTTTTTCGAACGGGAAGGGAACGACCTGGCCTGCCAGGTCTCCCTTTCGATGGCCCAGGCCGCCCTGGGAGTCACGGCGGAGATCCCGATCCTGGGCGGCGGGAGGGAAAGCCTGAAGGTTCCCCCGGGAACGCAATCGGGCGCGGTCTTCAAGGTCAGGGGCCGGGGCCTGCGGGGATGGGACAGCCGGCGTCCGGGGGATCTCTTCGTCCATGTCCGCGTCCGGACTCCCGAGGATTTGACGAAGGAGGAAAAGGCCCTGCTCCGCGAGCTCGCCGAGAAGCGCGGCGAAAAGCTCGACCGTCTCGAAGTCAAGCCGCACGGCGAGGAGCGGCCTTCCGTTCCCGAGGGGCGGTCTTGACCTCGAATCATTTTTTCGTCCCCAAAGCCTGTTTCGACGGTACGCGGGCCGTCCTTCGGGGCGCTGAGAGCCGCCATTTCGGCCGCGTCCTCCGCGGACGCCCGGGCGATGAAATCTGGCTTTTCGACGAGGATGGAGCTCGGTTTCGGGCCCGGGTCGAGGCGGTCGCCGGCGGCGAGGAGGTCGTTTGCGCCGTCCTCGAGCGGGTCGGACCCTCCGACATTGGGCCGAGGATCATTCTCGGCCAAGCCGTCCTCAAAACCAAGACCATGGATGAGGTCGTCGAGAAAGCGGCGGAATTTGGGGCGGCCGCCGTCGCCCCGGTCGTGACCGCCCGAACCGTAATCCGCCTCGCCGCCGGAGCCGGGCAAAGGTCCGCCAGGTGGTCGCGGATCGCCCGCGAGGCGGCCAAGCAGTCCCGGACGGGCCGCCCCCCCGTGATCGAGCCCGTCCGCCGGCTCGAGCCTTTCCTCCGCCGCCGGGCCGAGGAGGTCAAGATCGTCCTCGGCGAACGGGCGGAAGGCCGGCTCCGGGACGTCCTGGCAGAGATCTCTTCGAAACGCTCCGGGCGGCCGCCCGAAAGCGCCGTCCTCCTCGTCGGTCCCGAGGGCGGATGGACAGACGAGGAAGAGGCTCGGATTGCCGGCGCCGGGTTCGTTCCGGCGAGCCTCGGAAGAACCGTCCTCAGGGCCGAGACGGCGGCCACGGCCGTCCTGGCCGTCGTCATCCACGCCTGGACGGAGTGAGATGTTCCTCCAAGGCCAGAAAATCGGCAAGTACGAGATCATTCGCTCGCTCGGCAGCGGCGGTTTCGGCTCCGTCTTCCTGGCCAAGGACGTTTGGCTTGACATCAAGGTCGCGATCAAGGTCCCCCACAAGCAGTCCGTCGAGCTCTACAAACTCCTCAAGGAGCCGCGCCTTCA
>VGJF01000374.1 GCA_016867585.1 Candidatus Aminicenantota bacterium
GGTCAGGTGGACCCCGGGCGTCCCGAGCCTGAGGATGAGCTCCTGGAGCCCGGCCAGATAGCGCTCGAGGCCGCGGTAATCCCCGGCCAGGATGAGCTGGGACTCGGGGTTGAAGAGGGTCCGGTAGAGATGGAAGACCTTGACGACGTCCTCGAACTTCTTGTTGGGGATGAACCGGCCGACGAAGAGGAGGGTCGTCTTCCCGCGGCCGAGCAGGCGGAGGGTGAGGGGGTCGGGCCGGCCGTCGTACTTGGCGAAATCCATGAGGATGGGCAGGACGCCCGTCCGCTTGTAGCCCGCGGCCTCGAGCTCCCGGCGGTTGAAGTCGGAATCCCCGACGGCCAGGTCGGTCTTGTCGACGAAGGCGTTGATCTCGAGCCGCCCCTTGTAGCATTCCCGGGCCAGGATCCGGTGGGCGTCGACGAAATAGGCGTGGGGGGTGATGTTGTGATAGACGAGGATTTTGCGGTCGGGGATCCGGGCGTAGAGCTTGGAGACGGGCGAGCCGATCGAGAAATGGAAGATGACGACGTTGGCCGGGTCGCTGACCCGGGCGTACTCCCGGTAGTCCCGGACGTGGCGGGCCGAGCGGGGGTCGGACTGGCGGACGAAGATCTCGGACCGGAAGCCGGCCTCGCGGAGGACGCTCCGGATCTCGAGCATCTCGTCCGAGATGGCGTCGCCGTAGGAGACGGCCGTGGCGAGCTGGTGGACTTCCATCAGGCGCGGCCTTCCAACCGGCCGACGACGGCCAGGTATTTTCGCTCGATGATGTCCCAGGCATAGTGGTCCCGGAAATACCTCCGGCCGCTCTCCCCGAGGCGGCTCCGGAGCTCCGGCGAGCGGAGGAGGAGGCCCAGGGCTTCCCGGAACTGGGGGTAGTCCTCGTAGAACAGGCCGCCGTTGGACCGGAGGCATTGCCCCCGGAGGACGTCGCAGCGGGCGTTGGCCAGGACCGGACGGCCCAGGGCCCAGGCCTCGAGGGTGACCATGGACAGGCTCTCGTAGAAGGACGGCATGACGAGAAGGTCGGCCCCGGCCAGGGCGTCGAACTTGTCCTCCTCGGGCAGGAACCCGAGGGCGATGATGTCGGGATGGGCCGGGACGGGGAGGACCGAGGCCCCGATGAGGACGAGCTTGACGTCCGAGCCCGTGTCCTCCTTGAACCGGCGGAAGTCATCGAACAGCCTGTCGCAGCCCTTGTTCCGGTCGATCCGGCCGACGTAGAGGATGTAGGGCCCGTCCAGGCCGTGCTTGCGGCGGAAACGCGCGGGCGAGGTCTCCTCCGGGACTTCGCTCCCGACGCCGACGACGAGCCCGGGGACGGACTCGTTCCGGGAGAGGGTCTGGATCAGGGCCCGCTCCTCCTCGGAGTTGTAGATGAAGGCCCGGGGCGCCCGGAAGAGATCCTTGAAGATCTTGAGGTAAATGACGGGGTCGTGCTCGGCCGTCGGCACGAGGATGCTCTTGGCCGGCACGGCCCGGATCCCGTGGAAGGAGTGCCAGTACCGGTAGCTGAAGAAGATGAAGTGATCGTACTCGCCCCGGCGGGCCGAGAGAAACCGGAGAAGGGCCGGAGAGTTCGGCCCCTCCTCCTCGAGCCAATCGAGCTCGTCCTGCTCCCGGTGCTCCACCCCGAGGATGGCCTCCTGCAGCCGGCCGAACTTTTCCGGGTCCCGGGGCCGGGAGACCGGAAAGCGGCGGACGCGGAGGCCGTTGACGGTCTCTTCGCCCGGCGGATATTCGTTCGCCCAAGTGATGTAGTCGCGGGCGCAGGTCGTCAGGACCTCGACCGTCCAGTGCTTGGCCATGCGCTCGGCGACCCAGCGGCAATGGAGCTCGGCCCCGCCGTTGATCTCGAGGCCGTAGCGCTGGACGACGAAGGCGACGGTCATCGGAGGGCTTGGCCCTCCAGGGCCCTCTGGCGCCGCCCGGCGAACTCGAAGTCCTTCTCCAGGATCCGGGTCCGGCTTCGCAGCCCCTCGAGCTCGATCCGGAGCTTGGTGACCTCGACGACGAGGTTGTGGTTGAGGGTGTGGAGGAGCTTGACGTATTCCATGGCCTGGTCGAGGTCCTGGAAACGAAGGCCGGCGGCCGTCGTCTGGGCGTCGAGGCGCCGGTTGGTCCGGTCGAGGGAGCGGACGACGGCCTTGAGCTCTTCGTGGAGGGGAAGGGCGAAAAGGCGGATGAGCGGGAAAAACGGGGCCATGGCCTTGAGGGCCTTGGCCCGGAGCTTGTCCTTGAGGCCGGGAGGTCCGGCCGGAGGCGGGGGGGCGTCGCCCGAGGCGGGGGGAAAGCCGGCCGGGGCAGGGGGCGGCCCGCTCTCCTCGCGTCCGGGAGGGGCCGGCTTCGAGGCCGCGGCCT
>VGJF01000375.1 GCA_016867585.1 Candidatus Aminicenantota bacterium
CTAAAACGCTCGGAAATAAGGAGCATTGACAATGCGCACTGAAACGAGCATATTTGATACAGCAGACATGTCAAAGAAAAGATTAAACATAACCCTGCCGAAGGAAATTTTCGAGAAACTCAAGGCCGTTTCCAACAAGAGCGAATTCATCGCCGACGCCCTCAAAGAAAAGCTTGAGAGAGAGGAAAAGGAAGCCCTGGACGCTCTCCTCTGCGAAGGCTATCAAGCGACTCGGGAGGAAGACCGGGCGATCAACGCAGAATGGGAAGCGGCGACGCTTGAAAAATGGGATTAGGCCATGGACGCCGACTTTCCCCGGCACGGTGAAATTTGGCTGGCGGCGCTCGACCCGGCCTTCGGCCGTGAAATCGGCAAGACGCGGCCCGCCGTCATTCTCTCCAACGACCGCGGCAATCAGTACGCCGAGACGGTGACGATCGTCCCGATCTCGTCGAAAACCGACCGGGTTTTCCCTTACGAAGCCGGGCTATCGGGCGGCGAGACGGGGTTGACGCAAGATTCGAAAGCCAAGGCCAATCAAGTCCGGACGATCGACAAGCGCCGGCTTCAGAAGAATATCGGCAGGGTCCCCCTCTCCAAGCTGGAAGAAATCAAGAGGGCGGTCAAAATCCACCTGGCGATAGATTGACCGCGGCAGACGGCCCGTTTATCCGTCGCGGCGGGCCCACGTGTAGGGGATGTCGTTGTCGTGGGGGTCGAGGCGCTGCTCGTCGGGACGGTCGTAGTCGTATTTCTCGGTCGGACAGTTGACGACGAGCGATTCCGTCTCGCTGATGCAGAGCCAGCCGTGGTAGACGCCGGCCGGGATATGGACGAGGATAGGGTTGTGGATCCCCATGTAGAACTGGTTGACCTCGCCGCAAGTCGGGGAGTCCTTCCGGGCGTCGCAGAGGGCCAGTTTGACCATCCCGGAGACGCAGGCCATGTTGTCGGCCTGCCTCTCGTGCTTGTGCCAGGCCTTGACGACGCCGGGATAGGTCGCCGTGACGTAGACCTGGCCGAATTTCTCGAAGAAGGGGTCGTCCGACCGGAGCATCTCCATCAGCCGTCCCCGCTCGTCCGGATGGACCGCCAGCTTTTTGACCTTCACGCCGTCGATCATTTCTTTACCTCACGGACTTCATCGCCTTGCCCTATCGAACGTTTCTATCTTATTCGATTTATGAGAATATTTCCATCATCCCGCCGCCTTTCCATTGTCCCTATGAAAGTCCGGGAAGCCATCGCCATGATCGAAAAAGAGGGCTGGTATTTGCGAAGGGTCAAAGGCAGTCACCGGCAATATCAACATCCGTCAAGGCCCGGGTTAGTAACAATCGCAGGACATCCAAACGATGATCTTGCGCCGGGAACACTCAATAGCATTTTGCGTCAGGCTGGAATAAAATAGGGAGGTGAAAAGGGTGTTTCGGTATCCCGTCATCATCGAAAAAGCCAATGGTAACTATTCGGCCTACTCCCCGGACTTCCCAGGCTGCGTCGCGACGGGAAAAACCATTCAAAAAACACTCGAAAACATCCGATCCGCGATTGCTTTTCACATCGAGGGATTGAAAAAAGAACGCTTGCCGATCCCTGAGCCCAAGACGAACGTCGAATACGTCGAAATCACCGTCCCGGCCTGAGCCTATTTGATTCCGATCTCGCTCTTGTCCCCGACCATGAAGCGGAAGACCGAGGGCTTGGGCGGGCACTTGTAGATCTTGACCTCCCGCCCGATGAGGCTCTCGTCGATCCGCCCCCCGATGTCGACGATCTCGCTGCCCTCGAGGACGATGCTGTGCTCGATTTCCGTCCCGACGACCCGGCAGTTCCTCCCGATGGCGGTGAACGGCCCGACGTAGGCGTCGGCGACCTCGCTCCCCTCGCCGATGATGGCCGGGCCGCGGATGACGGCGTTGCGGAGAACGACCCCCTTTTCGAGGACGACCTGCCCGCCGACCCGCGATTCCGCGTCGACCTCGCCCTCGTTCCGGCTCTCGATCGTCTCCAGGATCAGGCGGTTGGCCTCGAGCATGTCCTCGAGCTTGCCGGTGTCCTTCCACCATCCGCTGACGAGGTGGGGCTGGACCGCGCGGCCGTTGTCGACGAGATATTGGATGGCGTCCGTGATCTCGAGCTCGTTCCGCCAGGACGGCCGGATGGCCTCGATGGCTTCGAAGACGTTCTTGTCGAAGAGATAGACGCCGACCAGGGCCAGGTTGCTCTTCGGCTCCTTGGGCTTTTCGACGAGCCGGACGACCTTGCCGCCGGCGAGCTCGGCCACCCCGAAGAGGGTCGGGTCCGGGACCGGCGTCAGGAGGATCATGGCGTTGGGCCGGCGGGCCTCGAACTCCTT
>VGJF01000376.1 GCA_016867585.1 Candidatus Aminicenantota bacterium
GAACAGGTCATGGAGAGGTTCGCCGACTGGCTGGGACGGATCGGCGACGACCGCTTTTTCGCTTGGGTCCATTTCTTCGACCCCCACCTGCCCTACAGCCCGCCGTCGCCTTACCGGGAGAACTTCGCCGACGACCTCTACGACGGCGAGGTCGCCTACATGGATTTCATCCTCGGCCAGGTCCTCGGCCGAATCCGCGACCGCGGAACCCTGGACCGGACGCTCGTCGTCGTCGCCGGAGACCACGGCGAGGCTTTCGGGGAAAAAGGCGAGGCGGGACACGGCGTCTTCCTGTATGAAATGGTCCTGCGCGTCCCCCTGATCTTTTTCGCCGAGGGACGCCTTCCCGCCAACCGGGTCGTCGAGGCCGGGGTCCGGCTGATCGACATCATGCCGACCGTCCTCGACCTCCTGGGATGGGGCGTGCCGGAGGCCGTCCAGGGGCAGAGCCTCGTTCCCTACATCCAGAACAGGGCGAAAAAAGACCTCGACGCCTACATCGAGACGGTCTATCCGCGGGAGAACTTCGGATGGGCCCCCCTGACGGGCCTCATCTCGGGCCGGAGGAAATTCATCCAGGCGCCCAAGGCCGAGCTCTACGACCTCGGAAACGATCCGTCGGAAGAAAGGAACCTGGCGGCCAAGGAGGCCAAGGCCGCCGCCGCCCTCAAGAGCCGGCTGGAGGCGGTCGTCCGGGCGGGCGGGGCGACGGCGGGGAGCGGAGCGGCGGCCGGGATGGAGGCCGCCGGAGAGCCCGTTCCGAGGGAGCTTTCGGCCGACGAACGGGCCCGGCTGCGGTCGCTCGGATACGTCGACTATTCCGAGCCGGGGGCGAAAGGCGACGCCGACCCGAAGGACAAGCTCGACGAGCTCAAAATGGTCCAGGACGCGGAGGCGGCCGAGTTCGAGGGGAGGTTCGCCGAAGCCGCGGCCCTCCATGAGAAGATGCTGGCCCTCCGGCCCGGGGCGGCCTCGAGTTACGTCAATCTGGCCTTGGCCAGGGCGAGGCAGAAGGATTTTGAAGGGGCCGTCGCCGTGCTGAGGCAGGGGCTCGAGAGGCTCCCCGGCAACGAGCTCCTCATGTCCCGGCTGGGGTACACTTACCTCGTCATGAACAAATGGCCCGAGGCCATGGCGACGATGGCCGATATCCTCAAGGTCAACGGCCGGTCGATCGACGCCCTGACGGCCTCGGCCGTCATCCTCGACGGGACGGGGCGGAAAGCGGAGGCCCGGGAGTATTTCGAGGCGGCCCTCGCGGTCGAGCCGGAGAACAAGTTTCTCAGGGTCGCCTACGCCGGCAACCTCGCCTCGACCGGCTTCCTGGCCGAGGCCGTTTCCATCTACGAAAAGCTCGTCGTCGATTTCCCGCGCGACCCGGCCCTCTTCCGGGCGCTGGGGATCGCCTACGGCATCGGCGGGAACTTCGACGAGGCCATCAAGAACTTCAAGCAGATGACCTACATCGCCCCGACGCCCGAGGCCTACTTCAATCTGGCCGTCTCCTACCGGCAGAAGGGCGACATCGCCGAGGCGATCGCCAACTTCGAGCGCTATCTCGAAGATCCCAAGGGCGAGCCCGAAGCCAAGATCCAGAACGCGAGGAACGAGCTCCTGCGGCTGCGATCAAATAAATAGGGGGACAGGTCCACTATTTCCCTATTTCGCTATACACTCTTTTCTTTTCCTCCCTGGACTTTGAATCGTCAGAACTCTCCCCGTCTGGTTTTCAAGATGTTCAATGAACTCTTCCGAACCGAGAGGACGGCCGGTCCGTTCATGCTCTTTCATGAGGTCCGCAAAATCATCATCCTCCTCTTGTCGAAGATAGGCTCGCCAATCTTCGATCCCGAAGGATTCATTCCAGTCGAGAAGTTTTAGCTTCGCATCGGGAGATCCAAGTACATGAGAAGAGGCGCTTGACCAACGATAGTTTTCCGCGCAATCGACAATTCCAGCGCGGACGGGATTCCTCTCGATATAGCGCATAGCCCGATATCGATAGGGCTCGTCCATTCGGGACAACGCGCGAATTCCCCTTCACCCTTGTCCCTGGAATTTCAACCGCGCCCGATACGGCGGGATTATGAGGGCGGACGCAGCTCTGTCGGCAAATTCCGATTGAGATAACCAAATGGAAAATTGAGGAAATAGTGGACCTGTCCCCCAAAAAAAAGCCCGGGGCCCCGAAGGACCCCGGGCTTTGAACTTCTGTTTCTGTTTCTGCTTCTGCGTGAACTCCTACAGCCTCAGAACGAGAAGCGGCCGCCCAACCTCCAGGACCACGTCCCGTAGCGGCTCGTCCACATATTGAACCGCGGGTCGAGCGGATTGACCGTGACCTTCTCGGCGC
>VGJF01000377.1 GCA_016867585.1 Candidatus Aminicenantota bacterium
GCGGTCCTCATTGAACAGAACCTGGCCTATGGATGCGGACCGCGAGTTTTAGAAAACATCGAAACCCTCAAGCGGGACGAGGCCTGCGCCGTGGTCACTGGCCAGCAGGCGGGGCTCTTTTCCGGGCCGCTCTACACGATTTACAAGGCCCTAACCGCAGTCAAACTCGCCGAACGCCTGAACCGGACCGGCTCCGGCAAGTTCGTCCCCGTCTTTTGGGTCGCCTCGGACGACCATGACCTGGCCGAGGTCGACCACGTCGACCTCCTGGATAAAGACAACCGCCCGGCCCGGATCCGCTGCCCCATGCCCTCCCCCGAGGCGAAAACCCCCGTATCACGGCTCGCCCTGCCCCCCGAAATCGAGGGAAACCTCCGCGAGCTGGCCGAGCTCACCCCGGAAACCGAATTCAAGCCTGACATCTTGGCCGCGTTGAGCGGCATCTACGAGCCGGGACGAGGATGGGTTGAGGCGTTCGGCCAATGGATGAGTCGGCTGTTCGCCTCGCGCGGCCTGGTCTTCATCGACGCTTCCGACCCCCGGTTGAAGGGGTTGGGCGGCTGGGTGTTTTCCCGCGAGATAGCCGGGGAATCTGCGGCCACCGCCCCGGCGATGGCCGCCTCCCAGAGGCTAGGGGAAGCCGGATACGGCGTTCAGGTCCGGCTCCATCCGGGCCTTCTCCATCTTTTCTACGCCGAGCGCGAGCGCCGGTCGATCGAGTGGGAGGGGCGCGCGTTCAAAATTCACGACCCGGCGGAGACATGGTCCAAGGACGACCTCCTCGCCCTGGCCGGAGCGAAACCCTTTCTCTTCAGCCCCAACGTCCTTCTCCGGCCCCTCTATCAGGACGCCATCCTGCCGACGGTCGCCTATATCGGCGGACCGGCCGAAATCGCTTATTTCGGCCAGATGAAGGGCGTTTATGAGCGGTTCGGGCTGCCAATGCCCGTCATATATCCCCGCAAAAGCGCGACGGTGGTCGAACATAAAATCGGCCGCGTCCTCGAAAAATTCGACCTCGACGTCCAAGATTTTTGGAACGGGGCCGAGGCCGTCGTCCGGCGGGTCGGCGAGGGCGGAATACCCGAATCCCTCTCCGCAAGGCTCCGCCGGGCCGCCGCCCTCGTCGAGGAGGATTTCGAATCCCTCGCCGGGGAGGTCGCCGCCTTCGAACCGACCTTGAAGGAATCGGCCCATCTCGCCCGGGGGAGGATGCTCCAACAGCTCGAATTCCTGGAGAGAAAAATCGTCCAGGCGTCGAAGAAAAGGGAGGGCGTCGCCGTCGGGCAGGTCCGCAAGGCAGCCGACCATCTTTATCCCGGCGGCCGATTCCAGGAGCGGGTCTTCAACATCGTCCCTTATCTCATCAAATACGGCCCGTCGTTCATCGATGACCTGGACGAGGCCCTCGACCTCGACGCCCACGGCCATCAGATTCTGAGGAGGCGGTCATGAGCCTGGATGTCTTGGCTTTCGGAGCGCACGCCGACGACGCCGAACTGGCCTGCGGCGGGACGCTCATCAAGCTGGCCTCGAGGGGGTACAAAACGGGGGTCATCGCCTTGACCCAGGGCGAGACGGGGACGCGCGGAAGCGCCGAAATCCGGGCCCGGGAGTTCGCCGCGGCGGCCGGATGGATGGGCCTCGACGTCCATAAGATGCTCGACATTCCCGACGGCCGGGTCGAAGTCACCTGGGAGAACAAGCTCAAGGTCATCACCGAGATCCGCTCTTACCGGCCCCGCCTCGTCCTGGCCCCCTATTGGGTCGACCGCCACCCGGACCATGAGAACGCCTCCCAACTCGTCCGGGCGGCGGCCTTTCTCGCCGGCCTGAAGAAAATCGAGACCGGGCAGGAGCCCTTCCGGCCGGTGAGGGTCGTGTTCTGCCAGGGACGGTTCGATTTTTCGCCGTCCTTCGTCGTCGATATCTCCGAGGTCCACGACCGGAAAATGAAGGCCATCGCGGCTTACGAGTCGCAGTTCCATCGCCCCGGAGAGCCTTCGGCCGAGCTCAATCCCGGGTCCGGAGAGACGCTCATCGGCCGGCCCGAGTTCCTCGGCCATATCGTGGCCCGGGACCGCCGGTTCGGCGCCCAGATCGGGGTCGATTTTGGGGAGCCCTTTCTTGTCCGGGAAGCCCTCCAGGTCGACGACCCGGTCGCCTTCTTGGGGCCGGAATACCGATGGACGATCCCCTGAGGAAAAAGATGAACATCGGCATCGTCTGCTACCCCACCCACGGCGGGAGCGGGGTCGTGGCCTCCGAGCTGGCCATCGGCCTGGCCCAGAAGGGGCACGAGATCCACGTCGTGAGCTACGCCCCTCCGTT
>VGJF01000378.1 GCA_016867585.1 Candidatus Aminicenantota bacterium
ATGCCCGCGGCCGGCTTCGGCCAGAGGGGCGGCGGCCAGCGCGGCGCGGCCCCGGCCGCCCCCCGGGAACGGAGCTACTTTCAGGAATTCGCCCTGAGGCTGACCTCGGACGTCCGGAGCACGGCCTGTCTCGAAGTCCAGAGGGGCGGTTCGGTCAAGAAACGGGAATTCCAACCGGGCGTCGATTTCCAGGCCGGTTTCGGCCGAGGCGGCGGGAGCCCCGAGACGGTCACCGCCCCGGTCGTCTTCGTCGGCTACGGCATCCAGGAACCGGGGGCCAAGTTCGAGGAGCTCAAGGGGCTCAGCCTCGCCGGCAAAGTCGTCCTGATGCTGACCGAGGCCCCGGGGCGCGACGACCCCAAGTCGCCCTTCAACGCCGTGAAAGAGCTCAAGGAGAAATACTTTCCGGCGATGCCGGCCGGAGACATGATGATCATGATGATGGCCCAGCGCGGCGGCCCGGCCCGGTTCAACAAGCTGACCGAGATCCAAAAGCTCAGGCCGGCGGCCGTTCTCCAGGTCCAAAACACCGGCAAGGACTTCGACATGTACCGGGCGATGTCCGTCCCCCCCATCGTCCATGTCAACGACGACCGGCCGATCATCAACCGCCCCCGGGGGGGAAGCTTCTCGATCCCGGGCGCGGCCGGCGGCGACGGGCCGATGGGCGGGCCGGCCGTTCCGGCCCTGACGATCACCCGCGACATGGCCAACGCCATCCTGGAGGCTTCGGGCAAGACGATCGACGACCTGAAAAAACAGATCGAGACGACCTACAAGCCCGCCTCGATGGACCTCCCCGGGACCAAATTCACCATGACGACGGAGGCCAAGACCTCCCTCGTCCGGGTGGCCAACGTCATCGGCTACATCGAAGGCTCCGACCCCCAGCTCAAGGACGAGTATTTCGTCGTCGGGGCCCATTTCGACCACACGGGCCGCTGGGAGGACTACATCTGGAACGGGGCGGACGACAACGCCTCGGGCTCGGTCGGGGTCATGAACATCGCCAAGGCCATGGCCGCCAATCCCGTCAAGCCGAAACGGACGGTCGTCTTCGCCCTCTGGACGGGCGAGGAAAAGGGCCTCCTCGGCAGCCGGTACTACACCTTGAACCCGGTTTTCCCGATGGACAAAACGGTCGGATATCTCAACTACGACATGATCAGCCGTCCGTATGACGAAACGACGATCGCCCGGGTGAAGACCCGCTACGGAGTCGCCGGAGCCGAGGATTTGGTCAAGAAAATCCGTCCTCCCTGGTTCGCCACGGTCAACCTGACCGAGGGGACGCCGTTCGCCGAAATCACCCGCGAGATGAACGCGTACGTCGGCCTCGACCTGGCCATGCAGTTCAATCCCCTCGGCGTCGGAGGCGGCGGATCGGACCACGCCTCGTTCGCCCGGGTCAACAAACCGTACGTCTACTACATGGCGGCCATGACCGCGGACTACCATCAGCCGAGCGACAGCGTCGAGAAGGTCTCCGGAGAGCTGATCGCCAAGATCAGCCGGATGGGCTACCTGACGGTCTTCGAGTTCGTCGACAGGTAAGCCGAAAGAAAAACGGGGATATATGCGCGATGTGTCCCCGTACTATTTGTCTGCCGTTCCGGCTTTCTGGATCCGGGCCCACGTGTCGCGGAGGGTGACTGTCCGATTGAAGACGGGCGCGCCGGGACGCGCCTCCTTCGTATCGACGCAGAAATAGCCCAGCCGCTCGAACTGCCAGCGGCTTCCGGGCGCCGCCTCGGCGAGCATCGGCTCGAGCTTGGCTCCCCGGACGGCGTCGAGGGACTTCGGATTGAGATTCGACTTCCAATCCTGCCCCTCCTCGACGGCCGAGGGATCGCGGACCGTGAACAGCGTGTCATAGAGCCGGACCTCGGCCTCGACGGCATGTTCGGCCGAGACCCAGTGGAGCGTCGCCTTGGGGCTCCGCCTGTCGGGGGAGTCTCCGCCCCGCGTCGCGGGATCGTAGGTGCAGCGGAGCTCCGTGATTTCACCCGTGGCCGGATCCTTGACGACCTCCCGGCAGGTGATGAAATAGGCATAGCGGAGGCGGACCTCGCGGCCGGGGGACAGCCGGAAAAATTTCTTTGGTGGGTTCTCCATGAAGTCTTCGGCCTCGAGATAGAGGACTCTCGAGAAAGGCACGCGGCGCGTCCCGGCGGCGGGATCCTCGGGATTGTTGACGCAGTCGAGAAGCTCGGTCTTCCCCTCGGGATAGTTCGTCAGAACGATCCGGAGCGGCCGGAGGACGGCCATGGCTCGGAGAGAAGCCTTATTCAAGTCCTCGCAGACGCAGCTCT
>VGJF01000379.1 GCA_016867585.1 Candidatus Aminicenantota bacterium
TCCCGGACGGGACTTTCACCCGCTGGATCGATGGAGCCCGCGACTCTCAATTCCGCCAAGCTCCGGCCTCCTTGATCATCGCTTCAGGACGCACCATGCGGTTATTATATAAAAAAACCGGGGACACAACACCCCAAAGCGGCCGATCGACATCCAAGTGCCCATGAGATCCCCCCGGTTTTGGCCCGGACGGCCTTCCAGAAACAAGATTCCCATCCCGGAGTTTGGGGCCCGCCGAACTTTCCAAAGAACGGGACGGAGAGGCGAAGCCTCCCGGCGCTCAAAAGGAAAAGCGCAGCCCCAAGAAAGGATTTCGGCCCGTTTGGATGGATACGCCCAGCCCGCCCCCCCCGCCGCGATGGAGGGAGACGACCTTTCGTCCGATGACGATCCCCAGGACCGAGCCGACAAAAACATCGGCCGGCCAGTGCTTGCGGTCGTGGACGCGCCAGACCGCCGCCAGCCCCGCCATCCCGTAGGCCAGGGCATCGACGACCGGGCTGTCCGATTCGGCGGCGATGACCGAGGCGACGGCGAACACCGCCGAGGCGTCTCCGGAAGGGAAGGAATGATGGGCGTTTCGAGCCGAGAAAGGGCGGAAGGCGGAAGGGCCGAGGCCGGCGATCGGCCTTGCCCGGCCGACGACGGTCTTGCCGGCCCAAACGATGGCCCCGGTGGCGATGAAGCTTTCCAGGCAGAGAAGGGCCGTCCGCCGGAGCGGCCGCTCGTCGAAAATCTCCCCTGAAGCGTAGAGGAGGCCCATGAAGCCGGCGAGAAATCCTCCGTTCCCGAATTTGGAGATGACGCCGGAGGCGTCAACCGAACCTGGCGTCTTGCTCTTCTGGACCGCGTCGTAGAGCTCCCCGTCGAAAGCGAAGAGGAGCCCCCCCGCGCCGGCTAAGGCGGCGAACACGGCCCAATCCGCTTTCTCCCACCTCGCCGGGGCGGAAAAAATCTCCTTGAAATCCGCGGCCGCGCCCTTGAGATAGCTCGAACCGAACCGCCAGGGATTCTCGGCCGGACGGGACGCCTGGCCGGCCGCGAAGCCGTCGGACCCGATCATCGCCAAAAGCCACAAGCCGACAATCCCGGCTCCGGCCGTCCTACGCATCCGACTTCTCCATGAACGCCTCCAGGGCGGTCAGCGTTCTTTTCGTGGCCCCCTGCAGGGTCTCCAGGACGGCCAGGGAGCGGCCGGCCATCGCCGCGGCCGCTTCCGGGTCCCGGAACAGAAAGAGGTCGACGATTTCCGCGCGGTCGCGGACGACTTTCGCAGCTCCGGCTTGGACGAAGGCCTCGGCCAAGGCGGCGAAATTTTCCATATGAGGGCCGAAAAACACCGGCTTTCCATAGGCGGCCGGCTCAAGGAGGTTCTGGCCTCCCCGGGGAACGAGGCTCCCGCCGATAAACGCCGCGTCGGAAACGGCGTAGAACCGGGCCAGCTCGCCGATCGTGTCCAAGAGAAGAATATCCCAGGTTTCCCCCGGGACGAGTTTCGTCCTCCGGCGGAGGACGAGTCCCCCGGAGCCGAAATCCGATTCGAAGGCGGCGAACTTCTCCGGGTGCCGGGGGGCCAGGACGAGAACGACATCGTCCCTCGTCCGTCTGGCTTCCGAAAACGCCTCGACGAGGAGCCGATCTTCCCCGGGGTGGATGCTGCCGGCGCAGACCGTCTTTCGGCCCGGCCCGATGCCGAGCTCACTCTTCAGCCGGTCGATGTCGCCCGGGGCGAGTTCCGGAACCCGGATGTCGCTTTTCAGGTTGCCGGCGACCTCGATCCTCGCCGCCTCGACGCCGACGGCCTCGAGGCGGGCCCGGTCTCGAGGGGTTTGGACGAGAAATAGGCCGACCTTGGCCAACATCGGCCGGGCCAGGAGCCGGAATCTCCGCAACCGGCGGAAGGATCGTTCCGAAATCCGGCCGTTGACGAGGACGACGGGGCAACGCCTCCGCTCGGCCTCGCGGAGAAGCCTGGGCCACAACTCGGACTCGGCCAGAACGAGAAGGGAGGGCCGGAGGCGACTGAAAACCCGGCGGACGCACCAGCCGATATCCGCGGGAGCGAGGAAGAGAAAATCGAGATCGGTCAATTTTTCCCTGGCGACGGCATATCCGGCGTTCGTCAAGGTCGAAAAGCCGATCTCCCAGCCCGGATGGGCCGCCCGGAACTCCCGGAGGAGCGACCGGAGGGACAGGACTTCCCCGACCGAAACGGCATGCACCCACAGGAGAGGCCGCCCGCTCCGGGGCTGCGGCCGACGCAAGGAGAGGCGTTCGGCGACCCGGACGG
>VGJF01000380.1 GCA_016867585.1 Candidatus Aminicenantota bacterium
GAAAAAATGAGGGAAAAACTCGGCTCGCTTTTCCAGGAGAAAAAATTCGCCGACGCGGCCTCCCTCCTTGAATGGGCCCTCGGGAAGTTCCCCGAGAAAACCCATTCCAACGCCTTCAACCTCGGGCTCGTCTACGGCCAGACGGGAGAACTTCAAAAAGGCGTCGACGCCCTCCAGAAAGCCCTTGACCGGGGGGTTTTCTACGGGCCGTGGGAGCTCGGAAGCGCCAATTGGAAGCCCTATGCCGCCTTTCCCCCCTTCCAGAAAATCAAGGACGCCAGCGAAGCCGCCCGGGTCGAGGCCGAGAAAAAAGCCGTCCTCGCCCTCGACGAGCGGTCGGGCCGGCCTGGCCTGGCCGGGTCTCCGCCGAGGTCGCGCTGGGGCATGACGAGGCGATAGGGACCCTCGCCCGCCAGCCGCCCCGTCCCCTTCTCGTAGAAGGACGGCTCGAGGGCCAGGCCGTCCCGAGCCCAGGCCAGGAGCAGCCATGGTTCTCCCGGAATCTTCACTCCGTCGACGGTGCCCTCGGGAAGGCGGCCGGGCCGTCGGACGAAAGATTTTTCGGGGTCACCGTCCGCGCCGCGGCCGAGAATCCGGTCGAGGCGTTGAGAGTCGAGTGACGAGCGGAGATGATGTCCGGTCCGCGGCGGCCGTGGCCGATTGCAAATCGCCGAGGAATTTCGCCTCCTCCCGCAGAATCCCGCGGCTGGCATAAAAGAGAGATACCTGCCGTCTGGCGAAATCATCGGGCAGAAATCCCGGAAGGCCGAAATGTCATCATGGACGAGGTCGGGCTGGGGATTCAAGCGGATTCCGAACGCGGCCTGCCCCCGGGCGGAAAAGGAATTTCTTTTCAACCCAAGGATCGCCCGGGAAGCGTTTGACTTCGCCTCCGGCTTCAGAGACAATGTTTGGAAAAGGTTTTTATTCAACTTTCATGAGCAGGCGGCACGTTCTTTGGCTGGCGGCGATCTTCCTCGCCGGCCTCCCGGTCCTCCTGATGGCGCAGCCCATCGGGCCGGCCAGGAACATCATTCTCCTCGGCTGGGACGGCGCCCAGCGCGCCCACGTCAAGGAGGCCATGGCCCGAGGCGAGCTGCCCTATCTCTCCGACCTCGCCAGGGAGGGGACGATCGTCGGGATCGATATCCTCCGGACGACGGACACCAAGGCCGGCTGGACCCAAATCTTGACCGGATATCTCCCCGAAGTCAGCCGCGTCTTCAGCAACAGCCGCTACCAGTCGATCCCGGCCGGTTATACGATCTTCGAGCGGCTCAAGGACCATTTTGGCCCTCGGAACTTCGCCACCGTGGCCATCTTCGGCAAGCTGGGGCATATGGAGGCCGACCCGGGCAAGCCGTATTACAACATGAAGAAAGCCACGGACGTATTCGTCAACGGCCTGACATACAACGACGTCGTCGGGGCGACCGCCTTGGGCTATCTCGACCAATACCGGGACACGCCGTTCTTCTTCTTCATCCATTTCGCCGAGGTCGACACCAAGGGCCATGCCAACGGCGAAAATTCCCGGGAATACAACAGCGCCCTTATTTCAGACGACTATTGGCTCGGCCGGATCATGCAGAGGCTCCGCCTCCTCGGCCTCTACGACCAGACGCTCCTCTACGTCACGGCCGACCATGGCTTCGACGAGGGCGAGACGACCCACTCCGACGCCCCCTACGTCTTCCTCGCGACCAACGACCGCCTCGTTTTGAGAAGCGGAGAGCGGGCCGACATCGCCCCGACGATCCTCTACCGTTTCGGGCTCGACTTGACGAAGATCTTCCCTCCGCTGAACGGCTCCCCCCTCTGCTTCCCCGCTCCCAAACCGAAGTGGTAGCGGATTCCGAACGCGGCCTGCGCCCCGGGCGGAAAAGAAATTTCCTGTCCATACCCGCCGTCACGAATCTGCTGGACCAGTTCACGGCCTTGAACAGGCCGTCCCGATTCTCCTACAATAGGACCGCCGCAACGACCTCGCGGTTAAGGAGGCCTCGATGAGGAAAGGATTATTTCCGCCCAGAGGCCGCCGCACGGTCGCGGCCGCGGCTTTTTTCCTCGTCGGGCTATCGGCCGGGGCCTCCCCTCTCTCGGCCCAGAGGATCCTCATCGACCACAACTGCGTCAATATCAGCCTCATCCCCGACGAGGCAATCGCCGCCGCCAAGCAGAACCTCAAGGTCCACTATGCCCACACGTCGCACGGAGGCCAGCTTGTCTCGGGACTGGCTCGCCTGGCCAATCCGACCCTGGCTTCCTACGACCCCCGG
>VGJF01000381.1 GCA_016867585.1 Candidatus Aminicenantota bacterium
AATTTCCCCTCCATGACCGGCGGCGTACCGGTAGGGATTCGAAACTTTCGAGGCGCCGAGAATCGTCCCCCCGAGGGTCAGGATCCCCGAGACGTCCTCATAGGACAAGGGCCTGCTCCGGCCGTGGATCAGGCCTTCGAACCCGTCCTCAAGGCCGACGACGTCCCAACCGTATTCCAGAATCGCCCGCTTGGCCACGGCCCGGATGACGGCGTTGATTCCCGGGCAGTCTCCCCCGCCGGTCAGCACGCCGACCCGCCTGATGTTGGCCGTGTCGTTCCCGCCCCGCATCGAAGTCACGATGTTTTTTTGGCCTCGAGTTCGAAGTCCTGCTGCCAAAGGCGGAGGCCGGCCACCCGGCCTTCGCGGTCCTTGAGGAACTGGATCCGGACATAAGGATCGGTCGCATAAAACAGGGATTGGCCCTCGGCATAGAACCTCGTCGCCGTCTGGCCGGTCGGCTCGATGACGAGATAGTAATCTTCCCATCGGACGTCGAGGACATAAGACGGATCGACCTCGTAGCGCCCGACGAAGGATGCGTAGGTCTCGGGATCGAGCCGCAGGACCTGTTTTTCCTGGGGCCGAAAATGGGGCCAATCATAAGCCGCGGACAGGGCGCAGAGCATTTCCTCGATGAGGAGATGGCCGTTGTCGCTGTTGGCCATGAGGACCGCCCCTTGGGCCTTGGCCGGATAAAGGGCCAGGTAGGCGCTGAAGCCGCTGGTCTTGCCCCGAAGCTTGAACAGGATGTCGTCTCCAGGCCCCTCGACGAGAAATCCGAAGCCGAAGCTTTCGACCTGGGCGCTGAGAAGCCGCCTGGCCGAGGCCGTCGAGAGGAGGACGCCTTTCCCTTCGGCCGCGGACCGGAGGAGGTCGACGAGAAAGGCCGCGATATCCGTCGGATTCGTCCAGAGGCCGGCCGCGGCCCGGTTCGGATAATTCTCCCAGCCGCCGGCGACCGGCCGGCCTTCGCGGAGATGTCCGGCCGCCGCCCGGCCCTCGAGGAAACCCGGCGCCCCCGGTTCGAACAGGCTGCCGCCGAGGCCGAGCGGCTCAAAGACGAGCTCCCGGGCCAAGACGTCGAACGGCTTCCCGGCCGCGTCCTCGAGAAGCTGTTCGAGGATGACGAAGCCCGCCTCGGCATATCGCGTCCTCGAGATCGAACCCCGGACAGGCGGAATCCAGAGCGGGCCGTTTCGGGCCGGAGGCTCGCCATCAAGCATCTGGGACAGAGTCGGGATCGGATCATCTCTCTGGTAGCCGGGCAGCGGCTGGTCCGAGAGTCCCGCGCTGTGCGTGAGAAGGCGGCGGATGGTAAGCCGGGGAGCGTCGAGCCCGGCTTCGGGCGGAAAAGACCAAGACTTCAGGTGCCGACGAACCTCGTCGTCGAGGCCGAGACGGCCCTCCTCGGCCAGCTGGAAGACGACGGCCGCGGCGATCATCTGGCTGAAGGCCCCGGCTTGAGCGAGCGTTTCGGTCGTCATTGGTTGGCCGGATGGGGCGTCCTTCCGGCCGTAGGCCCTGGCCCAGGCGACCGACCGGCCGTCGATGACGGCCAGGCTGACCCCCGGAACCCGGTAAAAATTCATCCGGTCCTCAAGCTTCAGCTTCTCGGGCGCCAATCCTTGAAGATAGACCGTCCTGGAGAGCCCGCGTTCGACGGTTCGGATCCGTTTTTGGGTGAGCGATCCCTGCGGGTCGCAGGCGGCGGCCGCGGCAAGGGCGGCCGCCGCGAGGACGGCGCCTTTGAATTTCATCTTCACATTGGGATTGTAGCGGAGTTCGGCCGGAAAGGCCATCTTTTCGTCGCGCCTCGCCGAGGGCCCGAGGCCGAATTGATTTCCGGCGGCAAACATCCTAAAGTAGGCGATTCAGGACGAAAAAACGCGATGACCCGAAAGGCCTTCTTGCCTTGTCCCCGGCCATCGCCGGCCGGGCCAAGCTCGACCTGAAGGGCCTTTAGGGCAGCGGCGCGTCCCCGGCCTTTCGCGCCCGGAGAAAACGGATAACCGCCCCCGTATTGACGGCCAGGGAAGCGGCAAAGAGGGAGTAGAATCCCCAATCGAGCCTGTTCACGGCGGAGAAGATAAAGATCAAGAACATCAGCCAGGCCCGGCTCTCGTCCGTGTCGCCGAGTCTTGATTCGCCAAAGTAAGGCTTCAACAAGTAGAAGAGGGACGTCTGGAGGAAATACAAGCCTCCGGCGACCAGTCCGACGATGAAGGGCGAGATCCGGCCGGTCGCCCGGAAAAGCCGTAGG
>VGJF01000382.1 GCA_016867585.1 Candidatus Aminicenantota bacterium
GTCATCAGGTACAAGGACTGACGGATTATAAATTCAAGCTTATTATTGGAGCCGCTTCCGGGCGGCCTCGACCATGGGGTCGGGCTCGCTCTTGGCCTTGATTTCGAGAAATTTCTTGAAGGATTCCGCGGCGGCCGGGCTCTTCAGCCCTTCCTGGGCCATCCCGAGCAGATAATAGACCCGGGGGACATAGCGCCAGGACGAGACGTCGTTCTGGAAGACGGCCGCGGCCTCGCCCCGCCGCTTGAAGCAGCGGTCGAGCTCGGCATGGGCCTCGCCGAATTTTCCGGCTTCGAGATAAGCCTCCCCGAGAGCCAGCCGGCCCAGCCAGGTGTCGAGGATCTTCTGGGCCTCTTCATACGAGGCCGCGGCTTCGGTGAGGGAGCCTTTTTTCCGGGCGAGGCGGCCGGCGATGAGCTTGGCGTAAACCCTCGGATCGGGCTCGAACTGCCTTCCGAGCTCGTCGGCCAGGGCAACCGCTTTTTCCGTTTTCCCCGCTTCTAAATATATCAAGGCGGCGGGATAGGCGCAGGGAGCCTTGGGGTTGAGGGCGAGGGCGTTGTCGGCCGCCCGGACGGCCTCCCCGGCCCGCTTCTGCTGGAGGAGAGCTTCTCCCAGGATGATATATTTGTCCGCCGCCAGCTCCAGCCGGGATTTGACCTTGAGGTCCGCGGCGATTCCCTCCCGGGCCATCGCCTCCGCCTCGCTCCACCGGCCCTCCATCATCGCCAGGTCGGCCAGTCCGTGGGAGGAAAGAGACGCCCCCAGTTCTCCGACCGAGGCGAGTTTGCCGTACCAGTCGGCGGCCTCGGCCCTCCGGCCGAGCCCGATCTCGGCCGAGGCCGCGCTGTTGAAGGCCTTGGCGTAGGCCGGGCTGATCTCCAAGGCCTTCCGGGCCTGTTCGAGCCCCAGGGCGAAATCGCCGGCGCCGATCGCGTACCAGGAGAGGTTGTACTGGCCGTTCAGGTTCCGGGGAAAGGCTTTGATGTAATAGCGGCCTTCCTCGACGGCTTTGGCCATGTCCCGGGCGTAAAAATACGACAAGGCCAGGTTCGAGAGGCCGGCCGAATCGCCCGGATAGGCTTTGATCAGGGACGTGAATTCCTCGGTCGCCTTGGCGTAGTTCTTGGTCAGCAGATACCAGATCCCCCGGGTCCGGTATTTTTCGCGGTCGTTCATGCTGTCGAGCCGGGCCATCGCCGAAGCGTGAAACTCCTCGGCTTTGGCGTGGTCGAGGCGGTTGTGATGGAGGACGGCCAAACCCGAGTAAGCCCGGCCGAAATTCGGGTCGGCCTCGACGGCCCGAAGATACTCCTCCTCGGCCCGCCGGATTTCGCCGGCCTTGCTCAGCTCCTGGGCCCGGGCGTAGGCGTTCATCGCCTCGAGGGAGCCCGTCGTGAACGTTTCGACCGATTTCCGGAAGACGGCCTCGGCGCCGGCTCCCCCCAATTCCTTGATGACCGGCCCGGCCAGCTTGGTCAAGGCGGCCGGGAGCGCGCTTTTGGAGCCCGCGCTTCGGCTGAAGCGGAGGAGGTCCTTGCCCGTGTTCGGATTCGAGACGACGGTCTCGAGGTCGTATTTCCCGGACGTCCCCTTTTCGATCCGGACCCCGACGAGGACCTGGATGCCTTCCCGCGTGCAGACCAGCCGGCCGAGATCGGCCGTGAGCTTTCCCTTCTGCTCGGGTGAGATGTTGCCGGCGATCTCGCGGGCGTCCTGGCGGCGGAAGATGTTGATGAACGGGGCTTCCTCGAGGCCGAAGACGAGGGACTGCTCGAGGCCGCCCTCGGCCAGGGTCGGGTCGCCGGTCCGATTGTCGAAGTCGGCCACGAGGACGGTCACCGGGTCCCGGGCCTTGGCCGGAGCGGCTTTCGGGGCCAGGACGAACCGCCAGACGGCGGCCGCGGCGATGACGACGACCGCCCCCGAGGCGGCGATCGAGGCCCATTTCTTCCAGGAGAGACCGGCGACGACCTTGTCCCGGACTTCGCGGAGGTCGTCGGCCAGCGCCTTGACGTTCATATAGCGGTCGGCGGCTTTCTTGGCCAGGCATTTCTTGAGGATCGACTGGACGACCGGCCCGGCGCTTTTGGGTTTCAGGGTCAGCGGGGGGACGGGATCCTTGAGGACCGCGCTCAGTGTTTCGACGGGAGTCGGCCGGTCGAACGGGTTCTTTCCGGTGATCAGCTCGTAAAGAATGACGCCCAGGGAGAAGATGTCACTCCGCGGGTC
>VGJF01000383.1 GCA_016867585.1 Candidatus Aminicenantota bacterium
GAAGGGGAGCTATGACGTCGAAAACGGCGGGATCGTTTCGATCCCGGGCGGAACGAGCGAAACGTTTGGGCTCCGGTGGGACGTCGGTTTCAGGGTCGAGGACCCCTCCCGGCCCTCGTTTGCCGACGACCTCAAGAGAGAGCAGAAGCCAATCAAAGAGCGTATGGCGGGGCGACAAGAGTTCGTCGAGGGCGCGATCGGCCCCCATTCGTGGCTGGGCGCCGAGGGGGCTCGCGGCTCCGTCGACCTAAATTCCTCCGGCGATCCCTACATGAGCGGAGCCGAGGTCGTTCTCCTGGATTCCTGTCTCTCGCTCGCCGTTTCAGCTGGCCTGGCGAGCTTTCCCTCGGCCGCCCACGGTCCCCGGGACAAGCCGGCGGTCATCGAGGCCATGAGAGCGGCCGCCAAGGAAAAAGCGCTGGCCGCGGCCAAGGTCATCCACGAGAGCGCCACGGCCGCGCTCTTGGAAACGGTCGCCCTGATGAAATCGAGGGCTTCGGTCAAGACGCCCACGCCGGGGACCTATGAAGCTCAATCGCCGGCGGATCATTTTGGTCCGGAACGCTCCATGACGCTCAACCTCAAAGCCGGAGTGGACGGGAAGCTCGAATTCGAGGGCGAAGTCAAAATCCCCGAGGGGATTTTCAAGGTCAAAGGGACATTCGACCCGAAGGAGGGCTATCTTGATGGCCGGCTTTTCTCTCCGGGAACGTCCGTCAACGAATTCTTCTCCGGCGAATATCTTCAATATCGCCGAGGATTTTTGGTCCAACATTCGTTCACCCGCAAGGATGACGAAGGGAATCCCTTCATTTCCGGATACAGATATTTTTGCCGATTTGCGGGCCGTTGACGGGGCCCTTTTCCCTCCCGGCCAAATGTAATAAAATGGCCGGCCCGACGTTTTCCTAAAGAGAGACGATGTCCAAGAGAAGCGTCCGATTTCCCGCCCTCCTCGCGGGTCTGCTGGCCTTGTTGTCCTGCCGGGCCGAGAGCGATGTCGCGTCCTCGAACCCGGCCGCGGCGCCGCCCGCCCCCGCCCCGCCGGAGCGGAAAGCCGTCCCCCTCGACGGCGCCGTCAACGAGACCCTGAAATTCCTGGCCGGCCTGCCCTCGGATTCGGAGTCGTATCGGCCTCTCCGCGAGACGCCCGCCTGGCAGGACTACGCCCGCGGCCTCGAGGCGAACTGGGCGGCGGTCGAGGAAGCCCGGCTGAAACCGATGACGGCCTGGGCCGAGGCCGAGTTGGCCGAGGCGTTCTCTTCGGCCAAGACCGTTTTCTATCCCTTCGGCGGCCCCGATTTCATCACCGCCTTCCGGCTTTTCCCCAAGGCCGAGACCTACATCCTCCTCGGCTTGGAGGCGGTTGGCAACCTGCCCGCTCTCCTCCCCATGACCCCGGCCCAAATCGAAGGCTATCTGGCCTTGATGAACGCCGCCCTGGCCGATTTCTTCATGCGGAGTTATTTCATCACCGGACACATGGACGCGAGCCTCCCCCAGCTCGACGGCGTCCTGCCCGTCGTCGCCTTCTTCCTGGCGAGGTCGGGGAACGCGGTTGTCTCCGTCCGCCGGGTCGATTTCACGGCCGAGGGCGGGTTGGTCGAAACACCCTATCCGTCCCTGGCCGAGAGAGCCGGCCGGCCGAAGGGGATCCGGGTCGATTTCGTCGCCGCGGGGACGGATTCCGTCCGGACCCTGTACTATTTCTCGGGCGACCTCGAAGACCCGGCCTTCCTCCCCGAAAGCCCGTTCCACCGATACTTGAACGGCCTGCCCGAGGTGACGACCTTCATCAAATCGGCTTCCTATCTCCTCCATTACGGGAGCTTCAGCCGGGTCCGAAACATCATCCTCTCCAAGAGCCGTCACATCCTCGAGGACGACACGGGCATCCCCTACAAATATTTTGGGGACGGATGGAAGGTCCAGCTCTACGGAGTCTACGAAAAGCCGATCAAGGATTTCAGCAACGTCGACCAGCCCGACCTGGCCGAGGCCTACCTCGTTCCGGGCGCGGCCAAGGCCCTGCCCTTCAGCCTGGGGTACCACTGGCGTAGCCGGAAGGACAACCTCCTCTTCATCCGCCGGGATTAGCCCGCTAATATTATGGCCTTGTCGTTCGTATAAGGGATGGTTTTCCTTTATAGTAGCGGGGAGGGCTCCCTCGGGGAATTGAGGATGAAGACAACCGCCGCTTGCCTGGCCGGGC
>VGJF01000384.1 GCA_016867585.1 Candidatus Aminicenantota bacterium
CCAGGTCCGGAGGCTCGCGGCCTTGGCCCAACAGGCAGGGATGGACGGGATCGTCTGTTCGGCCCAGGAAATCGAGATCGTCCGGGAGGTCGTGGGCCCCGAACGGCTGATCGTCACCCCGGGCATCCGGCCCGCCGGAGCGGCGGCCCAGGACCAAAAGCGGGTCATGACCCCGGCCTTGGCGGTGGCCAAGGGCAGCGATTATCTGGTCATCGGCCGGCCCATCACCCAGGCTCCTTCGCCGGCCGAAGCGTTCGAAAAAATCGTCGCCGAGCTCGAGACGGCCTGACAACTCCGCCGCCCGGCTGCCCGGGCGTCAGAAGCGCGGCGTGATCGTCCCCACCCCCACGGTGAAAATCGCCGACATCAGCACGGCGATGACCGCGAACAGGACGACGTAGACGACGATGCTGACGACGAGGTAGCCGACGACCTTATCGGGCGGGGTGTCCATCATCGGCGACTGGAATCCGAGGTACATGACGTAGAGGCCGTACAGCCCGAGGATGATTCCCAGCCAGGACAGGAACGGGAGGAGGTTGAAGACCCCTCCGACCCAGACCGGTGTGGCCGAATAGACGGCCAGCTTCATCGCGTTCTCGAGGTTCGGCTTGGAGCCGAAGGTCGCCGCCAGGGCGTTGATGACCATCCCCCAGGCGTAGACCGAAGCCACGGCCAGGGCGTAGAAGATGACGGCGTGGAGAAGGGCCCGGACGAACGGGACGCGGACCCAGCCGATGAAGGGGACGCGGTAGCCGATGAGAGCCTCGCCGATGAACATCGCGGCGTAGGCGACCGCAGCCAAGGGAAGGGCATACCCGGTGAAGAGCTGCATCACCGGCGTCGGCTCGCCCTTGATCTTGACCCATTCCTCTTTCGGTTTCAGGATGATGGCTTGGGCGCGGGCAACGAGATTCATGCGCGTCCTCCTTTCAGGTGAAAGAGACTATATCCCGACGGCCGGGTGGTGTCAAACCGAAAAGGGGGAGAAAAAAGGGAAAAGGCGCGGGCCGGAGTCGAACCGGCGAATCGAGGTTTTGCAGACCTCTCCCTTAGCCACTTGGGTACCGCGCCGCATCTTCATCTCTTCGGCTGGAGGAGCGAGTTGGAGCGGGCGATGGGACTTGAACCCACGGCCTTCTGCATGGCAAGCAGACGTTCTACCACTGAACTACGCCCGCTTTCGGCCGAAGGGCCGGAAAAACACGGCGTTAACCTAGCAGAATCGCTCCGGCCTGTCAAGGAACGGGGCGCTCGGGCCGGGGCCCGCTCAACGGGGGAGCAAGGCGATGTCGCCCAGCCGGACGGGGTCCTTGGCGCTCAGGATTTTCACCGTCGCCCAGCGCGGCCCCAGGCCGATGACGACGGCGTTTCCGACGGCCTGGGGAGGGACCTCACCCGCCGGATGGAAGAGAGCCAACTGGCGCCCGACGGCCAGGCCGTCCTCCGCTCCCAGGTCGACGATGGCCCATTGTCCCGTCGCGAGCTGGACGAGGTCGCTGTCCAGATAGACGACCCGCCCGGCCGAGGCTCCGCCTTCTCCGAAGGGGACGTCCCAGGACTGCTGCTCGCCCCGCAGCGTCGCCCGCTCTTCGAACGGCACGAGGCCGTGGCCGGCCATGACCGGGCCGCAAGCTTTCTCGACCTGGAATTTCGCCTGCCTCCCCTCCATCCGGAGGAAACGGGCTTGGCCCCGGCGGAAGGCGATCGTTCCCCGGATGTCCTTTCGCTCTCCGAGCCGGACCGAGGGGCCGTATTCGAGGATCATCCAAACTCGGCCGGGAGACAACTCTTCGGCCGGAGCCCCGACGGCGTAGAACTGGTCGAAATCGGACAGGACCGTCTTTGCGTCGTCCGCGGACGGCGGGCCGACCTGGAAGGCCGCCCGCTCTTCGACGAGGATGAGAGAGCACGTCAGGTCGACCTCGGCGATCAGCGACTCGCGGACGGGACGCCGCGGCGTCTGCGCCCCGCCGACGGCCGGCCCGAGGAAGAGGGCGGAAAGCGCGGCCGCAAGGAGAAAAAAGGTCCCGAGTCGTCTGGACATCATGGCCCACCTCGCCGGGTCGGAAATCATGCTTTTTTAAATTATAAGCCGAGGCGGGACGGCTGTCAACGCGGCCTTGACAATCCCGCCGGCCGCTCCTAACATGGAAATGCTCGGCAGCAAGGAGAGGAGGATCGAATGGGGAAGAAAGAAATCACGGCCGG
>VGJF01000385.1 GCA_016867585.1 Candidatus Aminicenantota bacterium
CGGGGCGGGCTCGCAGCTCGAAAGGCCGACGATTCTCCGCAACGGCGAGTCGGCGAACGTCCGCGGAGTGGAGGTCGAGGCCGTCCCGGCCTACAACCTCGTCCATGTGCGCGCCCCCGGCCAGCCCTTCCATCCCAAGGGCGTCGGGAACGGCTACATCCTGACCTTCGGCGATAAGCGGGTCTATGTGGCCGGCGACACGGAGAACATCCCGGAGATGGCGAATCTCAAGGACATCGACGTCGCCTTCCTGCCGATGAACCTCCCCTACACGATGACCCCGGAGATGGCCGCCGACGCGGCCCGGATGTTCAAGCCGAGAGTCCTCTATCCCTATCATACGGGCGAAACCGACACCTCGAAGCTCAAGACTCTCCTCAAGGACGAGAAGGCGATCGAGGTCCGTCTCCGGAGGATGAAATGAGGGAGGAAAGAACGATGAACCCCGAAGACCGGGATGGCCTGAGTCGGCGGGATTTCATGCGCCGGCTCGTCTTGGCCGCCGGGGGCGCGGCCGCCCTGCCGGCCTTGTCGGCCTTTGGCGAAAGGCGGCCGGCGGCTGCCCAGCTCGTCCCCAAGGACGACCCTCGCCTCGTCGTCGAGGACATCGTTTACAAGGGTGAGACGGGCGAGGTCAAGGCCCACTTCGCCCGGCCGATAGGCGACCTCAAGCGGCCGGGCGTCGTCGTCATCCACGAAAACCGAGGCCTCAACCCTCACATCGCCGACGTCGCCCGCCGCGTCGCGGCCGAAGGGTATCTGGCCATCGCCCCCGACGCCCTTTCGCCGCTGGGCGGAACGCCCGCCGACCCTCAGCAGGCCGGCCCGCTCTTCCAGAAACTCGACCGGCCGGCGACGGTCCGCAATTTCGTCGCCGCGGTCCAATACCTGAAGACCCATCCCCTCTCGACGGGCAAGGTCGGCTGCATGGGCTTCTGCTGGGGCGGAGGCATGACCAACCAGGTCGCGGTGAACTCGCCCGACCTCGCCGCGGCCGTGCCCTTCTACGGCGCCCAGCCGGCCATCGAGGACGTTCCCAAGGTCAAGGCGGCCATGCTCATCCATTACGCCGGCGACGACGCCCGGATCAACGCCGGCATCCCGGCCTTCGAGGACGCCCTCATGAAGGCGGGGGTCGAGTACAAGATCTTCCTGTATGAAGGCGCCGGCCACGCTTTCTTCAACGACACGAACGCCGGCCGCTACAACAAGGAGGCCGCCGGGCTGGCCTGGCAAAGGACGCTGGCTTTCTACAAGGAGAAGTTGAAGTCGTAGCCGACTATCGTCCGGCCGGCGGCCGCCGCCAGACGGCGGCGACGTCCTCGACGAACGGCCGGCAATGCCTGAAGAACTTCCGGTAGCCCGGGCAAAGATCGTTGAGCCCTGACTCGCCGTCCGGCGTCAAGGCCAACCGATTCTTGGGGCACTCCCCGTGGCACATCTCCAGGACGTCGCATCGGCGGCAATATCGCGGCAGAGTTTCGCTCTTCGCCCGGCCGAAGGCGGCTTGGGCGTGGCTCTCGACGAGGTCGGCGAGCGGCGTCTCCCTGATATTCCCCAATCGATGGGAGCCGTCGACGAAATGGTCGCAGGAGAAAAGGTCGCCGTTCCGTTCGAGGATGGGGATGTCGCCGCAGACGGGCCGGAATATGCAGAGAGAATGCTCCTGGCCGAAGGCCGTCCGCAACGCCTCCTCGAAAATCTGGACCTTGACCCGGCCGATGTCCCGGGCCTGCCATTCGTCGAAGACCGCGCAGAGAAAATCCCCCCAGGCTTCGGCCGGAACGCTGTCCGGGCTGACGCCGCCGGGAGCCTCGGGCCGCCGCTCGACGAGCGGGAGAAATGTCACGAACGACGCGCCGAGGGATTTGAAGAAGCGATAGACTTCGAGCGGCGCGCCAACGTTTCCGGCGTGGACGACGCAGAGGATATCCGTCGAAACGCGGTGGCTCCGGAGAATCTCGTATCCCCTGAGCGCGTCTTTGAAGGTCGGCCGCCCGCCCTTGGCTCGGCGGTGGAGGTCGTGAAATCTCTCCGGCCCGTCCAGGCTGAGCCCGACCGAGAAGCGCTCGGCGGCCAGGAACCTCCCCCATTTTTCGTCGAGGAGGGTCCCGTTCGTCTGCAGGCCGTTCGAGATTTTCCGGCGGGCGGGGCGGTGCTTCCGCTGGAAGTCGGTGATCCTGCGGAAATATTCCAAGCCGGC
>VGJF01000386.1 GCA_016867585.1 Candidatus Aminicenantota bacterium
CGCCAAGGGCAAGGACTACATGCCGGCGGAGCCCGCTACAACACGAATTACATCCAGGGCGTCGGCGTTGGCTCGCTGACCGACATCCTGGCCTCGATCAAGTTCAACGTCTACGACAAGAAGACCGTCTCCATGAAGAAGCTTCTCGCGGCGCTGAAGTCGAATTTCGCGGGCGCCGAGGACTTGCGCCTCCGCTTCGTCAACAAGACGCCCAAGTACGGGAACGACGACGATTACGCCGACGACCTCATGAAGCGGATCTTCGAGACCTACTTCGAGGCCGTCGACAACCGGCCGAACACCAAGGGCGGCCGCTACCGGATAAACCTCCTCCCGACGACCGTCCACGTCTATTTCGGCAAGGTCACGGGGGCGACGGCCGACGGACGGAGGGCGGGCGAGCCCCTGAGCGAGGGCGTCTCTCCCGTCCAGGGCGCGGACCGCAAGGGCCCGACGGCGGTCATCAATTCCGTGGCCAAGATGGACCACGTCCGGACGGGCGGCACCCTTCTCAACCAGAAATTCACCCCCCAGCTCCTGGCCGACGAGGATGGCATCCGAAACCTCGGCCACATCGTCCGGTCCTATTTCAAGATGGACGGCCACCATGTCCAGTTCAACGTCGTCACGGCCGACACCCTCCGCGACGCCCAGAAGCATCCGGAGAAATACCGGGACCTCATCGTCCGGGTGGCCGGCTACAGCGACTATTTCCTGGATTGCGGGATCGAGCTCCAGGACGAGATCATCCGCCGGACGG
Source organism: Candidatus Aminicenantota bacterium (assembly GCA_016867585.1). Lineage (GTDB taxonomy): Bacteria > Acidobacteriota > Aminicenantia > Aminicenantales > UBA4085 > JAAZPG01. Next base: position 761 of record VGJF01000386.1, read on the forward strand.
AGCACTTGGGTTTCTGATTCGTCGGAATCGGCCAGGGCGGCGGAAGCCGGCGGCCGATAAATGATCGCCGATTCAAGTCCATCGGTACGGCAACATCCCTCGACCGTCGTTTACGCCCGGCTGAAGAAGTCGAAAAAATAAGACTTGACAAAGCCGGCTGCCCCGGAAGAAATACACGCTTTCCCTGTCAATGCCTCTCAGGCCGCCGCCCTCGACAACTACGTCCGCGGCCGCTGCGGCTACGTCGAAAGCTACATCGCCAAGGACAAGGACCTGGCCGCCATCAAAAAGAAGTGGGAAATGGTGTTCTAAGCTTGAAGCGTTCGGTCCGTAGGGTCCCCGTCCGCGCGTCGGTCGAAGACGATCGCGGCTTTGAGGATTCCGTCCGTCCGGCCCGCGGCCATGGCGAAGGCCTTTTCGGTGTCGGCGAGCTTGAAGGCGTGGCTGGCCAGCCAGGCGATCCGGACGACCTTCATCCCGATGAGGGCGATCGCCCTCTCGAGGCAGCGGTTCTGGCGCCGGACATGCTGGATGGAAATCTCCCGCCGCCGCAGCTTGGCCGCGGGATAAGTGATGGTCTCGGCCATCGGGATCCCGACCTGGTAGATCCGGCCTCCCGGCTTGACGACCTCCACGGCTTGGGCGATCGCCTCCGGGGCTCCGCTGCATTCATAGACGGCGTCGAGGCCGAGGGGTTTGAGGTCCAGGATCGCCCTGGCGACATCCGTCGTCGAGGCGTTGCCCGACCAGACGGCGCCGGCCCGGCGGGCCGCCTCGACCCTGGCCTCGACGATATCGGTGGCGAGGACTTCGGCCGCGCCCGCGGCCTTGGCCGCCAGAACGATGCTCAACCCGATCGGCCCGCTGCCGAGGACGGCGATCTCCCGGGCCGGGGCTCCGCCGGCGAGCTGGAGGGCGTGAAGGGCGATCGACAGCGGCTCGGCCAGCATCGCCTCGGCCATCGACATCTCCGCCGGGACGGGAAAGCAGCACTTCTCGGGCATGACGAAGTATTCGGCCAAGCATCCGTCCCGCTCTCCCGGATGGCCCAGGAACCGGATCCGCCGGCATATGTTCTCCCGGCCGGCCAGGCAGCGGTCGCACGTCCCGCAGGAAATCGATGGCTCGACGGCGACGCGGTCCCCGGGCTTGACTTTCCTGACCTCGGGCCCGACGCCCTCGACGACGGCCGAGCATTCGTGGCCGACGACGGCGGGGTAGGTCACGGCCTCGCTGCCGACTTTCTCGTTGGTGAAGTAGTGAAGGTCGCTGCCGCAGAGACCGGCCACGGCCGTCCGGAGGAGGACGTCGTCCGGGGACTGGACCGCGGGCTTGGGAACCTCCCGGATTTCGACCCGGCCCGGGCCGGTCAGGACGGCGGCTTTCATTTTTTTTTAATATCTTAACAAAAACGCCGTCTCCGAAAA
>VGJF01000387.1 GCA_016867585.1 Candidatus Aminicenantota bacterium
GCCCGACCGCCGCCGCCGCCGCTTTTTTCATCGTGTTCACTTTCATGGTTTGCCTCCCTTCCTTCCAAAATCAAAGTATCGTCTCGGCCGCTCCCTTGGCGGCCGCCGCTTTCTGCGCGTCGATCATGTTGTCCAGGAACTCGACCTTCTCCCGGTACGCCGCCAGAAGATAAAGCCGGGCATTCACATTCGCCGGATTCTCGGCCACCGCGTTGCGGCAGGCCAGGATCGCCTCGTCGACGACCTTGAGGTCGCGTTCGAAGAGGGCCGCCATCTGCGGGTCGAGCTTCCCCTTTTGGGACGATACGGCCTCGGTCAGCGCCTCGACGGCCTGCCGGTAATGGCTTTCGGCCTCCTCGAGCTTGGCCAGGGTGTAGGCCTCGCCGTTCGTCGGCAACGGCGCCGGGGCCGGTCCGCCGGCCCACGGTCTCCACATCAGGACGAGGCCGCCGACGATGACGAGAAGGGCCGCCGCCGCGGCATAAGAGTAACTCGGCCGCAGCCGGCCGAAGAGGCGCCCCTCTTTTTCCCTCCGCCCGGCTCTCACGCCTCCCAGGATCCGGGGCCAGAGGGCGTCGGAAGGCTCGAACCTGGCCAGGCCCTTGGCCTCGTCGGCGATCTTCCGGAAATCCTCCAGGACCTCGCGGCAATCCCGGCAGTCCCGGCAGTGCCCGTCGAGCCGGGCCTTATCCTCCCGCCCGATCGTCCCGTCGAGCACGTCGCCGATGAGTTTTTGCGCTTTCGAGCATTTCATGGCTCTCTCCTCAGCAGACTCCCCGGTCTTTGAGGAATCCGCGAATCTTGAGCCGCGCCTTGAAAAGCTGCGACTTCGATGTCCCCGCCGACAGCCTCATCATCCGGCCGATCTCCTCGTGTTTGAAGCCCTGGACGTCGTGGAGGAGAAAGATCTGACGGAGCTTCGGGGGAAGTTGCCTGACGGCCTCCTCGAGGGGCCGGCGGATTTCGTGCGAAGCTTCCTCGTCGCCGTTCTGACGCAGGACGCCCTCGACGTCGTCAAGGGGAACGCTCCTCTCGATCTCGATCCGATGCCCGCGGAGGTGGCTGTAACAGGTGTTGAGGGCGATGCGGTAGACCCAGCCGGTGAAGGTTTCCGGCCGGTCGACGTCGTCGATGTTGGTGAAAATCTTGACGAAGATGTCCTGGAGGAGGTCCTCGGCCGTGGCCCGGTTGTAGGTATGGCGATAAGCCAAGCCGAACAAGGCCTTCTTGAAGCGGCCGTAGATCTGCTCCATGGCCGATGTGTCTCCCTGCTGGCTTCTTTCGATCAGCTCGGCGAGGGTTGATGCGGAGGACGTCGAGGGCGGCGCGCCGTCGATCGAGCGGGACATGACGGCATTATCCGTCATTTCCGGCCGGGTTGACAACGCCAACGCTAGGTCTTGCACTCTCTTCTCCGCACCCCTAAAGATGAAAAGAGGCCGCAAAAGGTTGCTTTTTGGGATGTTTTTTTTGAAAATTGTCTCGGAGAGCCGCCCCGACCGGGCCAGGGAAAAGGATCGGCCGAAAGGATGATGACCCGCATGAAACAGATCTTCCTTGTTTTCTCCATGTTATCAATTATCGCGGCCTTCCCCGGGACTCTGGCCTGCAGCCGGAAGGGGGGACATCTCTCTTCGGCCGAAGTCTCGGGGGTCATCGAAGCCGACAAGCTGCGCCTGCAAATCGAACAGGTCAAGGCCGGGCTGGCCGCCGGCGAGCTCAAGCCGGGGATGCCCGTGGACGTGACGATCGCCTTCTAAGGCCATGGCGGAAGCGGCGATCCGGGCCGTCGGCCTGGGCAAATCGTTCGGCGCCGCGGCCGCGATCCGGGACCTCGACCTCGAGGTCGCGAAGGAGACGGTCGCGGGCCTCGTCGGGCCCGACGGGGCGGGCAAATCGACCCTCCTCCGCCTCCTCATCGGCCTCCTCGAGGCCGACCGCGGGCGGGTTGAAATCGCCGGCTTCGACCTCGGCCGCGACCTTTTCCAAATCAAGAAGCGCATCGGCTACATGCCCCAGCAGTTCAGCCTGTACGGGGACTTGACCGTGGCCGAAAACATGAAATTTTTCGCCGACCTTTACGGAGTCGCGGCCGAGCGATTCGCCGCCCGGAAGAAGGACCTCCTCCGGTTCAGCGCCCTGGGCTCGTTCGAGGGGCGCCTGGCCCGGCATCTCTCGGGC
>VGJF01000388.1 GCA_016867585.1 Candidatus Aminicenantota bacterium
GGCTGCCGATCCCGGCGCTGAAGATAACGACCCGGCCCTTGTCGAGATGCCGGAGGGCCCGCCGGCGGATGAACGGTTCGGCCACCGACCGCATCTCGATGGCCGAGACGTGGCGGGTGTCGACCCCGATTTTTTCCAGGGCGTCCTGGAGGGCGATCCCGTTGATGACCGTCGCCAGGAGGCCCATCTGGTCGGCGGCGACCCGCTCGACCCCCTCGGCTGTCCCCCGGACGCCGCGGAAGATGTTCCCCCCCCCGATCATGATCGCGACCTGGACGCCCAGGCCGCGGACATCCTTGATTTCCCGGGCGATCGAGGCCGCCGTGGGGAAATCGACCCCGAAGTCGCGCTTCCCGAGGAGGGACTCGCCCGAGAGCTTGAGAAGGACGCGGTCGAAGGCGGGCTTGGCGTCGGCCATGGGCGTCGGCCTCACTTCGCGATCTGGAAGCGGGCGAACCGCCCGATTTTCGTGTTCTCCTTGAACTTGGCGATGAATTGGGTCAGAAGGTCCTTGACCTTCACTTTGTCGTCGCGGATGTAGGTCTGCTCGAGAAGGCAGACCTCCTCGTAGAATTTCGCCAGCTTCCCTTCGACGATCTTGGCGATGATCTCGGGCGGCTTCTTGGAGTCCTTGAACTGCTCCCGGACGATCTCCCGCTCCTTCTCCAGGACCTCGGCCGGGATGTCGGCCGGGGCGACATACTTCGGGTTCGCCGCGGCGATGTGCATGGCGATGTTCTTGACGAGCTCCTTGAACTCCTCGTTCCGGGCGACGAAATCGGTCTCGCAGTTGACCTCGACGAGGACGCCCAGCTTCCCGGTCGTGTGGATGTAGGACCCGATGAGGCCGTCGCCGGCCGTCCGCTCGGCCTTCTCTTGGGCCCGGGCGTAGCCCTTTTTCCTCAGGATTTCGATGGCCTTGTCCATGTCGCCGCCGCCCTCCTCGAGGGCCCGTTTGCACTCCATCATCCCGATGCCGGTCCGCTCGCGGAGCTCCTTGACCCGGTCGGCCGAAATTTCCATGGTTGACTCCTTGGCTCCTCCCCGAGACGTGCGGTCAGACCGCGGGCGTGTCCTCGGCTTCATCGGCCGGGCTTTCCGCGGCCTTGTCCTCGAGCATAGACTTCTCTATTCGGGCCTTCTTGCCCTCGAGGATGGCCTCGGCGACCTTGGAGGAGAACAGCTCGATCGCCCGGACGGCGTCGTCGTTGCCGGGGATGGGGTAATTGATGTTCTCGGGATCGCCGTTCGTATCGACGATGGCCACGATGGGGACGCCCATCTTTTTGGCCTCGTAAAGGGCGATCTCCTCCTTGGAGGAGTCGATGACGAAGAGCGCGCCCGGGACGCCGGTCATGGGCTTGATCCCGCCCAAGTTCTTGCTGAGCTTGCGGTACACTTTCTCGAGCTTCGACTGCTCCTTCTTCGTCAGGAGCTCCCAGCGGCCGTCCTCGCGCATCTCCTCCATCTCGACGAGCTTGTCGATGGAGTGGCGGATGACCTTGAAGTTCGTCAGGAGGCCGCCGAGCCAGCGCTGGTTGACGTAGGCGCTCTCGCATTTCCCGGCCGCGTCCCGGACGATGTCCTGGGCCTGCTTTTTCGTCCCGACGAAAAGGACTTCCTGGCCGCTCTCGGCCAGGCCGCGGACGAAGGCCAGGGCTTCCTTGAAGACCTTGATCGTCTTCTGGAGGTCGATGATGTAGATCCCGTTGCGCTGGCCGTAGATGAACTCCTTCATCTTCGGGTTCCAGCGCTTCGTCTGATGCCCGAAGTGGACTCCGGCTTCCAACAATTCCTTCATCGTCACGGATACCACAGCATGCCTCCGTTACCGTTTGTGATACTGGGGAGCCTTGCGGGCGCCGAGCAGGCCGTATTTCTTGCGCTCCTTGATCCGGGCGTCGCGGGTGACGAGGCCGGCCGACTTGAGGGCGGGCTTGAGCTCGCGGTTGAACTCGATGAGGGCCCGGACGATCCCCAGGCGGATGGCCTCGGCCTGGCTGTGGACGCCGCCTCCCTCGACCCGCATGAAGATGTCGAATTTATCGTCGGTCGCGGTCAATTGGAGCGGCTGCTTGATCGTCAGCCGGTGCGACTCGACGTGGAAATAATCGTCGAACGTCCGGTTCCTCTTGTTGACGAACAGGCTGAACTCGCCCTTGCCCGAGCGC
>VGJF01000389.1 GCA_016867585.1 Candidatus Aminicenantota bacterium
CTGAAATCCTGAAGCCTTTAAGGCCGATACGAGCCGGACTTCGCCTTATCGCCTCCGGCGCTGGCACCTCGGACAATAGAACGCCGCCCGGCCGCCGACGACGATCCGCCGGATCGTCCCGCCGCAGCGGCGGCAGGCCTCTCCCTTGCGGCCGTAGACCTTGTGGCGGGTCTGGAAATCGCCGATCCCGCCGTCCACGCTCCGGTAGTCCCGCACACTCGACCCTCCGGCGGCGATCGCCGCCTTGAGGATGCGGCGGAGGGCCGTCCGCAGCCGACCGAGCTCCTCCGCGCTCAAGCGGTTCGCCGGAGTCCGCGGATGCAGGGCGGCGGCATGGAGGGCTTCGTCGGCGTAGATATTGCCGACCCCGGCCAAGACGCGCTGATCGAGGAGGACGCTTTTCAGCCGGCCTTTGCGGGCCGCCAGCCGGGCGGCGAACTCGGTATCCGAAATCTCCAAGGGCTCGGGGCCGAGGGCGACGACTTCGGGCGCGGCCTCGACTTCGGAGCACGGCAAGCAACGAAGGAATCCGAATTTCCGGACGTCCCTGAAGCAGAGGGCCTCCTCCGCGTCGGCGAAAGCGAGAATGAAGTGCGTGTGCTTATCGGGCGTTTGACCGGGCCCGGCCCAGAAGAACCGTCCGGTCATTTTGAGGTGGAAGAGCAGAGCCCGCCCCTCGGCCTCCATGATCAGGACCTTGCCCCGGCGCCGGACGGCCGAGACGCGCGAACCGGCGAGGGCCGCCAAATCCTCCGGCCGCGTCTCCCGGAGCAGTTTAGGCAGGCGGCAGACCGCCGCCTTGATCGTCAGGCCGAGCGCGCCGGCCCGCAATCCGGCGGCAATCGTTTCGACTTCCGGAAGCTCGGGCATGCCGGCATTGTATCCGATCGCGGATCTTGTGTCTCGCCGGAAAGAGGGCGGAGCTGCCCGACCCGCCATGCAAGCAAAAAGGCCGATGATCCGGCCCATGCCGGCAATCCCGGCCGGGCGTGCGTTACCTGATCAGGTGGAACTCGGTCTGGCGACCCGCCAGAAAATGTGTCCCCGTACCGGTGAAGACGACGTCCTGTTCGTTCGGGAACCGGAGCTCGCGGCCGCCCCATTCCGGGACGGCGAGGTCGATGCTAAGCTCGGCGGTGAAGCAGGAGTTGGGGACGAGGCGCACGCGGCCGCGGGCGCCGGTGTCCGTCTGCTCCCAGGGCAGGCCGATCAGCGGGCCGGGCTGGTGGAGGTAATAGCCGAGCGAGTGGGAATAGATCCGCGGCTTGGCGATCCCCGAGGCTTTGGCCTTCGCCAGGATGCGGTTTAAAAGCTCATTGCCGGTCAGGCCGGCCGCGAACTCGCCGCAAAAAACGTCCTGGAGGCGGTTGGCCTCGGCCAGCCCCGTCTTGAGTCCCGCGGGCACGTCCGTTTCGCCCCGGCGCAAAACATAAGCCAGCTCTTGGTTGTCCGAATTGTACCGCAGGTATTTCAGTCCCACGTCGCAGTGGAGGACGTCGCCGCGCCGGATGACCTTGTCCTCGAGCGGGCACAAGGCCAGGATATCGGGATGACGGTGATAGATCCTGAAGAAGGGGCGGAAGGCCTTGTCCAGCCCGAGGTCCGCGATCCGCTGACGGTAGTGGAAGACGAGGTCGTCGGTCGTCGTAACGCCCGGGACGATGACCTTGTTCGAGAACGTCTCGGCGATGATCGCCCGGGAGATCGCGACCGCCCGCTCCATGAGGTCGATCTCCTCGTCCAGCAGCGTCTCCAGCCAGCGCACGGCCATCGGCTCCGCCGACTTAAGCCGGCCGGCGAGGGCCGGGCCGAGCGTCCGGACAAGCCGTTCCTTGAGCGATGCGCTCAAGCCGTCGGCCGCCCAGATCGTGTCCGATTGGTTGATGCCGATCGTCTTGGGGCCCCGTTCGCGGACGATTCGGGCGAACGCATCCCACTGGCTCTTTCCCTCGTCCTCTCCGGTTGCCGGGGCTTTCCAAGCGGCCTGGTGCAGGCCTTCCATGTTTGTCCGCGAGACGTTCAGACGCTCGACCGGCCGCCCATCGCCCGGGTCGTAAAAAACCAATATCTGGGTGATGGGACACCACGCATCATACGGGATCATGGTCAGGAAGACGGGGTCGTAATTGTCCTCCTGGCAGACGATGACCCAC
>VGJF01000390.1 GCA_016867585.1 Candidatus Aminicenantota bacterium
CTCCTGAATCCTTATTTGAGCTCGGACGTGCAGGCGGGGCAGCGGACCGCTTTCAATGGAACGGCCGATAGGCAGAAGGGGCATTCCTTCATCGGGGGGGCGGCCGGAGCCGGGACGGGCTTGCGGAGCCTGTTCATCTGCTTGACGACGATGAACATCACCCCCGCGACGATCAGAAAATCGAGGACGGCCGTCAGAAACATCCCGTAATTGAGCGTCGGGGCCCCGGCGGCCTTGGCTTCGGCCAGGGTGGCGAAGGGGCGCCCCGAGAGGTTGATGAACAGCTCCGAGAAATCGACTTTCCCCAGAAGCAGGCCCAGCGGGGGCATGACGACGTCGCTGACGAACGAGCTGACGATCTTGCCGAAGGCGCCGCCGATGATGAACCCGACGGCCAAATCGACGAGATGGCCTTTGAGGGCGAACTCCTTGAATTCCTTGAGCATCTCTCCTCCTTTTCGGGATGAAGACGACCTTCCTTAGGAAACTATAGGCGGAGTCCGCCGCGGGCGTCAAGCCCAACTTCCCGCCGTCGGGCGACTTGATATACAATGACGGGGAGCGCGCCTTCGGCGCCGAAAAGAGGAGTCGTCATGGTCAAACGGGTCCTTTTCCTCGGCCTTTTCGCCCTTCTATCCGAGGCCTCATCCGCCGCGGACATGGGAAGCCTGTCCCAGGTTTTTATGCCCGGCAAAGGCCTCCTCGACACGGACGGCGACGGCCTTCCGGACCGGGCCGCCCTGACGATCATCGTCCCCGACAATCCCGGCCCCGTCGAGCTCGCCCTGGCCGCCGATATCGCCGCCCGGGCGAATTTCGAGTGCCTCGCCCAGAGCTTTGCCATGGTCAAGCGCGTCTCCGAAGTGGCCGATCTCGAACGCCTTGAGAACCCGATCTTCATCGGAACGAACTTCAGATGGCTGAAAACCGCGGTCAAGGAGGGCGGCCTCGCCCTTCCCGACCTCGCTCCGACCCAAGGCTGGGTCGGCCTGTTCGCCACGAAAATCCAAAGCGGCCTTGTCCTGGCGGCCGGATCGGAGGACGCCCTCCTCCAGGCCGGGCGGGCATTTTTCCTCCGCTGGCCGTATTTCTGGGATATCTGGGGCCGGGAGGAGGGGGCGACGTTCGAAAGGCTCGAGAAGGATGTCGCCGGATTCCTCGACGGCGAGGGGATCCCCCTGCGGCGGACGATCGTCCGCTCCGTTCTCTACGATTTTCCAGACTTCAAGAACGTCCCCCGGGCCTTGAAAAAAATCTCCTTCAGCGCCGGCGAGATTCATGAGCTCGGCCTCGACGTCCATTTCATCGACGAGGACGACCTCCGGTCGGCCGTCCGGTCCTTCGAGAGTCTCCGGCTCGCCCATTCTCGGGGGCAGCGCAGCGACATCCTGTCTTACGCCGGATGCGGCCGGCTTACGGTGGACCTCAAGTTCGGCCGGACGACGGTCCGCTCCGTCCTGCCCCGCCTCGGCCGTCCGAAAAGGATGATGACCCCCTCCTTCAAGGACGCCCCCCGAGGAGGCGGCGCCGGCAAGGACTTCGACCTCCTCGGCCTGTTGACGACCAAAGGCGTTTACGGAGACCTGGACCGAGACGGGATCGTCGACGCCGTCGACTCCCGCATCATCATCCCTCGAACGGGACTCGTCCGCGGGGTGACCGCCCTGGCCTCGAAAATCGTCCTCCATACGGCCGGGGCGTCTTTCCCGATCGTCACGCTCGACCGCGAAGTCGAGTTTCCCAAGGGGCTTCTGGCCCCCATTCTCATCGGGCCGAACAGCTTGACCCAGGAGCTTCAGCGGCTCGGGAAGCTCGTCCTGCCTCCTTTGGAAAACGCTTTCGGAGTCGTCCGCGTCGTCCCCCGGGCGTTCAACAAGTCGAGCGCCCTCGTCGTCGCCGGGGCCGACCCGGCCGGATTGGAAAAGACGCTGACGTATCTCAGCCGGAATTTTCCCTATTTCGAGGGCTATGGGGACGGGCGTCTCCAGCTCCGCGACGCGTCCGAGGCCCTCGAGCGCTTCCTCAAAGGCGAGAACGGCGCGGCCGAGGCCTATTTCGCGGTCGAATTCCGGAAGCTCGTCGACGGCCTCAAAGATCGCGACCTCGAAAACCTCAAGGTCGAATGCCTGATTCCG
>VGJF01000391.1 GCA_016867585.1 Candidatus Aminicenantota bacterium
CCCCGTTCTTTACCGCAGAATCGTCAGGCCGCGGCAAAAACAGCTCGTCCGGCATCTTCGCTCCCTCACCCGGGCGAAAATCTGGTACCACACCTGCGGCGACGCCTCGGCCCTCATTCCCGACCTCATCGACAACGGGATCGACGTCCTGAATCCCGTTCAAGTCGGCCTCAAGGGGATGGCTCCGCGGTCGCTGAAGGAGCGATTCGGCCCGGACCTCGCTTTTTGGGGCGGCGGGATCGACGCCCAGCACGTCCTCCCCTTCGCCTCACCGACGGAGGTCCGCGAGTCCGTCCGGGCCAATATCGAGGCCTTCAAGCCGGGCGGGGGCTACGTCTTCGCGAACGTCCACAACATCCAGAAAGGCGTTCCGCCCGCCAACGTCGTGGCGCTCTTCGACGCGGCCTTCGAGTTCGGACGGAACGTGATTTGATCATGGCCGGATTGACATCGGCCGGAGGGGGGTCTAACATGAATGAGGGATTTGGTCATCCCCGAAGGGAGCACAGCTTCATGACAGTCCATCGTTCGGCGAAAGTCATCGTCCTCCTCGGATTGGCCGCGGCCGCCTGGGGAGGTTTCTGCCTCGGGCAGGAAGCGACGGCCGAGTTCCGGGGAAGGATCTTCATGGGCGGCGGGCCGAACCGTCCGGGGGCCCTGACGACGAGGATCATCGTCAGCGGATACACCGACCTCAACGACATCCAAAAATTGGCCGTCCCCCTGAACGCGGGCGACGTGGAGGGCTTCTTCAGCGTCTTCCGGCAGATGAAGAAAGGCGAGATGCGTTTCGTCGGCGGGGCCGGCCTCCAGATCAATTTCAACGCCGCCCAGGAGCGGCAGACCGACAAGGGGATCAAAATATTCCTCGTCGGCGACAGCCGGAGCATCGAATCGGGCGTCGCCAAGCGGGTCGCCGGCTCGGCCCTTTTCCTTGTCGTCGAGCTCGACCTCAACGCGAAATACGAGGGAGAGGGCAAGATTTACGAAGACGCCCGGATTTCCTTCACCGCCGACGGAATGATCAAGCTGGACTCCTACCTGACGACGCCCAAGCTCATCGTCAACGTCAGGAAATCGAAGTGAGACGGCCCCGATCACGCTTCCCGGCCGGGATGGCCGCGGCGGCCGTCCTCGGCCTCGTCGCCGGGCTCTCGGCCGCCGAAAAGGAAGCCTTCCGAGGCCGCATCCTCATGGCCGGTTTTTCGAACAACATCACGATCAAGATCGAGGTTTCGGATTTCTCCACTCTCGAGGAGATCGCCGCCCTGCGGGAGGCCTTGGACCAGGGCGAAGGGGCCTTCCGCAAGGTCTTCCGAAAAACGGTCAAGGGCAACCTGATGTTCTACGGGGTCGAGCAGCCCTCGGTCAAATTCTTCGCCGCCTTCGAGACCCCGACGGAAAAAGGACGGGCGATCTCTCTCTTCAGCGAGAACCGGACCATTCTCTCCGGCCCCGGCCAGGCGTACACGGGCCTTCTTTTTCTCGTCGCGACCCTCGAGATCGACGCCGAGGGGAACGGCGAGGGCCGCCTCTACGAGAGCGCCTATATCCAATTCACCCCGGACGGCCGCCTGGGCCTCGAATCCTTCCGGGCCGCCCCGGCTCAGATCATCCAGGTCCGCCGGGCGAAATAGCCCGGCCGGAAGCCGAGAAAACGCAGAAGCCGGGGGTGTCGGCCACCACGGCTCCCTCGACGCCAAGAAGTCCATGAGCCCGAGCGACGTCAAGAGCGTGAGCGAAGGGACTTTTACGGCCCTCTATAAACGAGAAAGAACACCGCGGCGAAAGCCAGATAAAGCAGGAGCAGCACGGCGCCCTTCGCCCGGGTCAGCCGGTATCCCCTGGACAGCAGGAAGAGCATCACGCCGACGACGATGAACATCGCCGGGAACATGAAATAAATCTCCCGGGGCCTCAGGGCCAGGTCGTTCGCCATCGCCGAGGCTCCGGCGATCCAACAGATGTTCATGATGTCCGCCCCGAGGATATTCCCCACGGCGAGCGCCCCCTGGCCCTTCCGGGCGGCGGCGACGCAGGCGGCGATCTCGGGAAGAGAGGTCCCGAAGGCCACGAGGGTCAGGGCGATGACGCTTTCCGGCACTCCGGCCGACCGG
>VGJF01000392.1 GCA_016867585.1 Candidatus Aminicenantota bacterium
TGGGAACGGGCGTTTTCGTCGGCCGCGACCGCCTCGCCTCCTGCCGCCGGGCCAGCCTCGGCGGTTTCGACCTGGCCATTCTCGACGACGGCTTCCAGCACCTCCGTCTCGCCCGGGACCTCGACATCGTCCTCCACCGGCCGGGCCGAAACGGCTATCTGAGGGAAGGCTTCGGCGCCCTCCGGCGGGCCGACCTCGTCTTGTGCCCAGCAGACCCCGGACCGGAGGGGCCGTTCTTCCCTCCGGGAGCGAGCCCCCGTCTCGGCGCCTTTTCTTTCCGGATTCAACCCGAGTCCGTCGTCGACCTCGGATCGGGGCGTCCCGCCGGCCTCGAATCCCTCCGCGGAAAGAGGGCCGTGGCCTTTTGCGGGATCGCCCGGCCCGAGAGGTTCTTCAACCTTCTCGAGGAACTCGGCCTCGACATCGCGGTTCGCATCTCCTTTCCCGACCATTTTTCCTATCCTCCACGGGCCCTGGCCGCGATCTCTTCGGCCCTTGGCCGGGCCGGAGCCGAGGCCGCCGTGACGACCGAAAAGGACGGCGTCAAGATCGAGGGCTCCCCGTCCGGCGCGTGGCCTTTCCCGGTCTACGCCCTGCGCCTCGCCGTCGAACTCCCCGAGGAAGTCTTCCAAGCCGTCGACGCGGCCGCGGCGCGGACGGAGCCCCGCCTTGGCTGAGGCCGGCCGGCCGCCGACCTGGGGCCAGTGGACGGCCTTCTGGGCCTACAGGGCTTTCGCTTTTCTCCTCGCCGTAATCCATCGCCGCACCGCCCTGGCCCTCGGCGATGCCGTCGGCCGGCTCGCCTTCCGGCTGGACGGGCGCCGCCGGCGCATCGCCCTCGATAACCTCGCCCTCGCTTTCTCTCAGACGACGACCGCCGCCGAACGGCGGACCATCGCTCGGAAATCCTTCCGAAACTTCGGCCGGGTCGTCTTCGACACGCTCGCCCTTTCCCGCCGGCCCCGCGAGTACGCCCTGGGCCTCGTGGACGTCGAAGGGCAAGGCCATCTCGAGGCCGCCCTGGCCCCGGGCCGCGGCGTCCTCGTCTTCACCGCTCACTATGGGAACTGGGAGATCGGCTGCGGGCCGATCTCCGGGACGGCTCCCTTCGGGGTCATCGCCCGCCCTCTCGACAACCCCCTCATCGACCGAAGCCTCGTCCTGGCCCGGGAGCGCCTGGGTGTCCGGGTCATCCCGAAGACGGGTGCCGGCCGGCACATCCTCCGGGCCCTGGGCCGGAACGAGATCATCGGCCTTCTCATCGATCAAAACGTCCTCCGCCGCGAGGCGGTGTTCGTCGACTTCTTCGGCCGGCTTGCCGGAACGACCCCCGCCCTGGCGGCGTTCCATCTCAAGACGGGGGCTCCCCTTCTCCCCCTGTTCATCGACCCCCTCCCGGCGGGACGATATCGTCTCCGGCTGCTCGAGCCTCTCGTTTTCCCCCCGACCGGCCCGGCCCGGGAGGACGTGTTGAAAATCACCGGGATCTGCACTAAGATGATCGAGCGCGAGATCAGGGACCGTCCCGAGGCTTGGCTCTGGTTCCACAAGCGCTGGCAATCGAGGCCCGTCGATGAAAGATAAGTCTTCCCGTCCCGACCGCGCCCGCGGCCGGGCGTTCGACGAACTCCGGCCTCTCCGGATCGTCCCCGACTACCTCGATTTCGCCGACGGTTCGGCCTTCATTGAGATGGGCCGGACCAGGGTCCTCGCCGCCGCGACGATCGAGGAGAAAGTCCCCCCCTTCCTCAAGGGCGGCGGCCGGGGATGGGTCACGGCCGAGTACGCCATGCTTCCCCGGGCGACCGAAAAACGAACTCCCCGGGATCGTTTTCCGGGCCACGCCTCGGGGCGAAGCCACGAAATCCAGCGCCTCATCGGCCGGTCCCTCCGGGCCGTGACCGACCTTCGCGGGCTCGGCGAAAGGCAGATCATCCTCGACTGCGACGTCATCCAAGCCGACGGCGGGACCCGGGTGGCCGCGATCAACGCCGCCTGCGTCGCCTTGGCCCTGGCCTTGAAAAAACTCTACGACGAGAAAACCATCGATTCGATGCCCCTCCTGAACCTCGTCGGGGCCGTTTCCGTGGGGATCGTCGGGGGGGAAGCCCGCCTC
>VGJF01000393.1 GCA_016867585.1 Candidatus Aminicenantota bacterium
TTGGCGTTTCTCGAAGGCCGTGATGGCGACGGGCCGGCCGTCCACCGTCAGGACGAAGTCCTCGAGGCGGAGGTCGTCGACGGCTTTTCCTTTCTTGTCGGTCGCGTAGACCTGAACGAGTTTCAGGCTCTCCGTTCGGTATCGTATTCGAGTTCGACCGTGAAGACCGCCCCGGCGGCCGGATAGCGCCCCAGCCACCGGCCCGATGTCCATGACCGGATGCTCACGCAACCGTCGATCCAGCTTCTCGAACTGGGCACGCAACCGATCCATCTGGCGCTTGAGCATGGCCGACTCCTTCGCCGCCCGATCGGTGCTCCGGCACAGACTGAACCGCTCGGGGCCTTCGGGGGACGAGACCCGTTTGACCTCCAATCCCTCACGCAGGGCGTGCCAGTCAGCCTGATCGAGCAACTCGGCCTGGCAGCGTTTCAGATGATTCTTGGGTGTGCCCACCAGATACGTGGCGCCTCGCTGCTGATCCCCCGGTCGAAGACCCAGACGCGCTTCGCCTGCCCGTATTTCCGCTCCATCATCTCCACGATTTCTTCCAGCGTCGTTGCGGTTGCAGGCGAGGACTTCGTAGGCGACGGGGAGCCCTTCCGGCGTGACGACGAGCCCAATGCAGACCTGCTACCAGTCGGGCCGGCCGTCGCGCGAGTCGCTCCGGGCCGCCAACGCGTTGTTCTCGGCTAAACCATCAAAGTAGGTGCTGGTCACATCTATTCATAGTCCTCGCCGCCGGCCCGTTTCGGATGACGCTCCAAAAATATACCTCACGTCTCGGCCATTTTTCTCCTCGAGGCAAGGACCAATTCTGGACCACATCGGCCCAGCGAACCGTGATCGGTCGGCATCCCCCGAAAATATTGGGAAATCATCGGACCGGCGGCGTCAGAAAAAATGACTATCGAAAGGGGAAGATTGACGGATTGGGTTAGGTCGTCCCTGTGGTCCGGGGGGACGTTCTGAGGCAATCCTCGAGGGCGTGGATGAATCGTCTGTTCTGTTCGGGGGTTCCGATGGTGATTCGGGCGCAGGTCGGGCAGTTCCAGATCGAGCCGGGCCGGATGATGACGCCCATCTTGAGAAGCGCTCGGAATACTTCCTGAGAATCCCTCTGGAGGTCGACGAAGACGAAATTGGTCTGAGACGGGGCGAAGGGGAGCCCCAGACGGTCGAAGGCCCGGGCGAAATAGGATTTCCCGACCTCGTTGTTGGCGAGGACCCGGATCCGGTAGTCTTGGTCGTCGAGCGCCGCTCGAGCCGCGGCCTGAGCCACTCGGGAGACGGGAAAGGGCTCTCGGACTCTGTTCAAAGCCGCGATGAACTCCCGGGCGGCCAAGGCATAGCCGATGCGGAGACCAGCGAGGCCGCAGATTTTAGAAAACGTCCGTACCGAGATGACGTTGCGCCCTTGCTTGATATAATCGAGGCCGTCTCGGGAGTCCCGGTCCGAGACGAACTCGAGATACGCTTCGTCCAAAACCAGGATCACGTGTTCGGGCAGACGGGCGACGAAGTCGTCCAGCTCGGCCTTCCGGACGATGGTTCCCGTAGGATTATTCGGGTTGCAGACGAAGACGAGCTTGGTTTTCGGCCCCACTTTTTCCGACATCGTTGCCAAGTCGTGAGCCCAGTTCTTCAAGTCGACGAGGATCGGCGTGCCGCCCATGACCTTGGTGTACGTGAGATATCCGAAAAAAGACGGATCGGCGATGACGACTTCGTCCCCTTGATTGATGAAAGCCGCGGTGATGAGGACGATGATGTTATCCGCTCCGTTGGAGAAGGAGATCATATCGTCGGCAATGGCCAGACGGCGGGCCAGATCGCGTCTGAGCCAGGTGCAGGGTCCTTCAGGGTAGAAGTGGATATTCTGCATTTCCTGGACCGCGGCGGCGACGGCCATGGGCGAAGGCCCCAGGGGCGTTTCGTTGGAGGCCAGTTTGATGATTTCAGTCAGGCCGAGCTCGTCCTGAACCTCTTCAACGGGCTTTCCCGGGACATAGGCCTTGAGGTCGAGAATTCCCTGGCGCGCATACCGGGTGAGATCCTTCATGTCATATCCCTCCTGAAACGTCGATCGCGGTCAGGGGGAATCCCCGCCG
>VGJF01000394.1 GCA_016867585.1 Candidatus Aminicenantota bacterium
TTCGCGGCCAAGATCTTCGGCCGGGATTTCACGGCGGGCCAAATCGTCGAAGAGACGCTGACCGCTTTCACCGAAGGGGGAGTTCCCTCGAAAGAAGAGCTCGCCGAGGCGATCGAAGGACCGCTTCCTTCGTCGGTCGAAGAGATCAAGCGCCATCCGCTTTTCCGGTGGGCCGAATGGGCTCTCGGGATCGAGCGTGAGCCGGCGGACCGCCTGCGGCGCCGGGTGCCGCGCTCGCTGAGCGAGGCGGCGAAAGAGCTTGCCGAGGCGACGGGGGCGGCTTCGGAGCGATGTTTGGACCGCCTCCGGGAAGTCATGAATCGGGGGGCTTCGCTCGACCTTGGAAGCGAGGAGCGGCCGTTCGCCTTCAAGCTCCATCAGTTCATCAGCCAGGGGAGGGCCGCTTACGCGACGGTCGAACCCGAGGCGAAACGCGAGTTTTCGATCGAGGGGCAAATCAAAACGGCGGAGGGGAAGATTTTCTTTCCGATCAAGTTCTGCCGCCTGTGCGGGCAGGAGTATTTCCACGTCCTGGGGGATCCCGATGGGAAAAGATACGAGCCCCATCCCGTCGGCGTTTCCCCGGAAAACGAGGAATTCCAGGCCGGCTATCTCATGCTGGAGCGGGAAGGCGGCGAGTGGAATCCCGAGGACATCCCCCAAGAATGGCGCGACGCGAAAGGGCGGATCAAGTCGGAATGGAAAAAGAGGCTGCCGAGAGCCGTGTGGGTCAAGCCGGACGGAACGATCGCGGCGGAAGGGGGCGGGGAGGCCGTCCGGATGTGGCACCAGCCGCAGCCCTTCTCCCTTTGCCTGTCCTGCGGCGAGTTTTACACGAAGAGGGATCAGGAATTCAAAAAGCTCGCCTCGCTGTCGAGCGAAGCGAGGTCGAGCGCGACGACCGTGATTTCGTCGTCGATCTTGAGGCGGGCGGCGGAGGAGGCGGACGGGCGGGGGAGGGACAAACTCCTGAGCTTCACCGACAACCGGCAGGACGCCTCCCTTCAGGCCGGGCACTTCAATGACTTCGTTCACGTCACGCTTCTGCGCTGCGCTCTGCACGCGGCCCTGGTCAAGGAGATGGAGCTGGGCTTCGACCGGGTGGCCGAGGCCGTGGTCAAAGAAAGCGGGCTCGGCATAAGAGACATCGCGGCGAATCCCGAGATCGCTCCCGAATCCGCGGCGGCGAAAGAGGTCTGGAAAGCCTTCGCCGAGCTTATGGAATATCGGATCTACGAGGATTTGCGGCGCGGATGGCGGGTCGTCCAGCCCAACCTCGAGAGTCTGGGGCTCCTCGAAATCGCCTATCGGGGACTCGAACCCCTCTGCGGGGATGAGGCGCAGTGGAAATCCCATCCGGCGGCGGCCGGGCTTTCGCCGGCGGATCGTTTGGATATGGCCCGGGCGATCCTCGACCATTTTCGCCGAAAGAGGGCGATCGCCGTTTCCTGCCTCCGCGAAACCCAGCAGCAGCAGATCCGGAAGCGGGCCGGGCAATATTTGAACGAGTTCTGGGGGATCGACGAGAGAGGCGGGGAGCTGCGGCCGGCGGAGCGCTTCGTTCTCGAAGGGCGGTCGAATCGCATCGCCGACGGCTTCACCCTTAGCCCGAGGGGGACGATCGGACGTTTTGTCCGGGACAGGCTCGGTATCGCGGCGGAAGAATACGAGCGGTTCATTCCGGGTTTCCTGTCGAGCCTTGTCGGGCAGGGAATTCTCTCCCGCCTGGAGCCGGTCGAAGATCATCAGTTCTATCAGCTCGACGCGGCGTGCCTCCTGTGGCGTCTGGGCGACGGCTCGCCCCAACCTCCGGATCCGATATACAGGCGGCGGGCGCGGGGGGAAGGGTATGGAGAAGGGATCCCCCCAGCCAATGCTTTCTTCCAAGGACTCTATCGGAATCCCGCCGACCGGCTCTCGGAGCTTGAAGCCCGGGAGCATACCGCCCAGGTCGTCGAACCGGGCGAGAGAGAGCGGCGAGAAAGGCGCTTCCGCTGGAATCCGTCCGACAAAACGAAGGAGAAAGATCTCGGAAGGCGCCTGCCGTTTCTCGTCTGTTCGCCGACGATGGAACTGGGAATCAACATTGACGACCTCGACTTCA
>VGJF01000395.1 GCA_016867585.1 Candidatus Aminicenantota bacterium
CCGACGGCCTTCGCCGCGGCCCGGCCCGGAGACATCGTCCTCCTCGCCCCGGCCTGCACGAGCTGGGACATGTTCCGCAATTTCGAGGAGCGGGGCCGGGCCTTCAAGCGGGCGGCCCGGCGGCTCTCCCGGAGCCGGCGGGGAGGAGGCCGCTAGCCATGGACCTCGTCCGGCCCTACGGCTTCGACCGCACCCTCTTCTACGCCGTCCTCGTCCTCCTGACCCTCGGCGTGGTCATGGTATTCAGCACGTCGGGCGTCCTGGCCTCCGAGAAGTACCACCAGCCGTTCCATTTCCTCTTCCAGCAGGCCGCCGGGTCGGTCCTGGGCCTGGCCCTCATCATCGGCCTCCTTCCCCTGAAACGCCCCCTCTATGAGAACGCCGCCCTCGTCAATGTCTTTCTCGCGGCCGTCGTCGGTCTCCTCGTCCTCTGCTTCGCCATGCCGACCGTGGCCGGGACGAACCGCTGGGTTATTCTCGGCGGCCTCCACTTTCAGCCTTCGGAATTCGCCAAGGTCGCCGTGATCCTCCATCTGGCCTGGTTCGTCGACCGGAAGCGGGCGAAAATCCGGGAGGCCCGCCAGATCATCCTCCCTCTGGGCATCCTGAGCCTGGTCGCGATCCTCATCCTCCGCGAGCCCGACTTCGGAACCGGCGTCCTCGTTTTCGTCCTCGGGCTGATCGTTCTCTTCATCGGCGGGATGAAGATCAAGCACCTCTCCGGGCTGATCCTCGTCGCCGCCCCCGTCCTGACGGTCTTTCTCCTCTCGGCGCCCTATCGGATCGAGCGCCTGATGGGCTTTCTCGCCCCCGGCCAAGCCGGCGCGGACGTGACGTTTCAAGTCGAGCAGTCCAAGCTGGCCCTCGGAGCGGGCGGGCTCTTCGGGGTCGATTTCGGTCGGAGCACCCAGAAGCTCTATTTCCTGCCGTGCGCCCATACGGATTTCATCTTCGCCATCATCGGCGAGGAGTTCGGGCTTCTGGGGACCGTCCTCATCCTCGGCCTCTTTCTCCTCGTCGTCTACCGCGGCCTGGCCATCTCCCGGAAGGCCCCCTCGCTCCAAAGCCAGCTCATCGCCGCCGGACTGAGCCTCCACCTGGGAATCCAGGCGTTCCTCAACATGACCGTCGTCCTCGGACTCGGCCCCTGCAAGGGCGTGCCCCTCCCCTTGGTCAGCTTCGGCCGCTCCTCCCTGCTCACGAACCTCCTGGCCGTCGGCATTCTCCTCCACATTTCCCAGCGCCAGCGGAGCCTCCGGCCCAAGCCATGAGCGCGCCCCGGGTCGTCATCAGCGGCGGAGGTACGGGAGGACATCTTTTTCCCGCCCTCGTCCTGGGGCGGCGACTGGCCGAAGCCCTCCCCGGCCTGGAAGTCGTCTATGTCGGCGGCGGGCGTCCGGCCGAGCGCCGGATCATGGCCCGCCGGAACGTCCGGTTCTATTCTCTCCCGATCGAAGGGCTCAAGGGACGGGGCCTTCGCGGCCTCGGAGCGCTCGTCCTCCTGCCCGTCTCCTTTCTTCGGTCGCTGGCCATCCTCCTGCGCATCAAGCCCCGTCTCGTCGTCGGGGTGGGCGGCTACAGCTCGGGCCCCGTCGTCCTCCTGGCTTCCTGGATGGGGCGGCCGACGATGATCCTCGAACAGAACGTCCGGCCCGGGTTCACCAACCGGCTTCTCCTGCCCTGGGTTCGGACGGCCGTGGCGGCCTTCGAGGCTTCGCTTCCGGCCCTCAAGGGCAAGGGGATTTTCCTCGGCAATCCGGTCCGGGAGGCGTTCTACGCCGTTTCCCGCAAACCCCGCGGCGAACGGCTGAACGTCCTCGTCTTCGGGGGAAGCCAGGGCTCGCGTTTTCTCAACCGGGGCGTCACCTCGGCCCTGCCGATCCTCGAGCGATGGCGGCACGCCCTCCGCTTCGTCCACCAGACGGGGCCGGCCGACCTCGAATGGGTCCGCCGGAACTACGCCGAGAGCGGTTTCGACGAGGCCTCCATCGAAGCGTTCATCGAGGACATGCCGGCCGCCTTCGCCGCCGCCGACCTCG
Organism: Candidatus Aminicenantota bacterium; assembly: GCA_016867585.1. Lineage (GTDB taxonomy): Bacteria > Acidobacteriota > Aminicenantia > Aminicenantales > UBA4085 > JAAZPG01. The sequence continues at coordinate 2,040 of VGJF01000395.1, forward strand.
TCGTCGGCCGGGCCGGGGCCACGACCTGCGCCGAGCTGGCCGCGGCCCGCCGGGCGGCCATCCT
>VGJF01000396.1 GCA_016867585.1 Candidatus Aminicenantota bacterium
GGTCGGCGGCGACGGAACGATGAACGAAATCGCCAACGGGTTCTACGAGGCCGAACGGCCGATCAATCCGCGGGCCTCCTTGGGGATCGTCCCCTCGGGGACGGGCTGCGACCTCATCCGGAGCCTGGGGATCCCGGCCGAGCTCGGGAAAGCCATGGCCGTCATCGCCGAGGCCGAACCCGCCCCGATCGACCTCGGCAAGGTCACGTTCCGGGCCGGCGGCGGAGAGCCCGCCGAGCGATTGTTCCTCAATGTCGCCGATTTCGGAGTCGGCGGCGAGGTCGTCCGATCGGTCAACCTCAAGAGGCTCGAGCGGAAAGCCTCGAGCTACGTCCGGTGCCTCATCCAGACGATGTGGCATTATCGGAACAAGCGCGTCCGGATCAAGGTCGACGGACGGGACCTCCCTCGGGGGGAGTACCTCGTCGGGGCCGTGGCTAACGGCCGAGTTTTCGGCAAGGGGATGAAAATCGCCCCCCTCGCCCGGCTCGACGACGGCCGGCTCGACGCCGTCTTCGTCCGGGGGATGAAATTCCTCGAGTTCTGCGCTCAAGGGTGGAAGCTCGCCAGCGGCTCCCACCTCGGCTACCGCAAGGTCGCCTTTCATCGTTGCCGGCGGGTGGAAGCGGTTCCCGAGGACGAGGAGGAGCCCGTCCTCCTCGAACTCGACGGGGAGCAGATCGGCACCCTTCCGGCGACCTTCGACATCGTCCCCGGAAGCCTTCTCGTCAAAGCGTTCCTCTAGACGGGATCCGAAAACGTTTTCCCGGGATTTCGAGAAATGTCGCCCCCCGGGCCTCAGCCCGCTTTCGGGGGGGCAGCCGTCCGGCCGGCGGCGATCGACAGGACGTTGGTCACGATGTGCTTGCCGTCGCTCGTCCAAAAATCGACGATGACCGTTTTGCGCCGGAAGCCGGCGGTCGCATAGACGGACAGAACCCGGTCGATATACGTCCGGGTTTCGGCATAAGGGGGAATTCCGCGGTATTTCTTGACCGCCTCCTGGCCGGCGTTGTAGGCGGCCAGGATTTTCTTGAGGCGGGCGACCTGGTCGGGCTCGTTTCCATAAAGGATCTGGAGGTCGTTGAGGTATTTCACCCCGCCCTCGATGTTTTGCCGCGCGTCGAAGGGGTCCTCGACGCCGTAATGGGCCGCCGTTCGGGGCATGAGCTGCATCAGTCCCTGGGCTCCGGCCGAGGAGACGGCCCAACGGTTATAGGCCGATTCGGCCTGGATCACGGCGTGAATGAGCCGGGGGTCGAGATTGTGGCGGAAGGCGGCCTCTCGGACGACGAGATCGTACGTTTCCCGGAGCCTGGCTAACGAACCGCCCTCCGACGGGATGGCCGCGGCAAGACAGACGGCGGCCGCCCAACGGACGGACCAAACGCCTCTCCGCCTTTCCATGGCCTCCTCATGATCCGGTCTCGGGCGCTCTCCGGCAATCCCCCCTCCGGGTGATTCCCGGGGTGAAACTCAAAGCATCGCGCCGATGACGGCCAGGCTCTCTTGGAGCGCGCCGTCGAGGGCCTCCCGTTTCGGCCCCCCGGCCTGGGCGAAATCCGGACGCCCCCCTCCTCCCCCGCCGATGATCGGGGCCAGCCTCTTGACGATCGCCCCGGCCGAAAGCCGCGGAACGAGGTCCTTGGTCACACCGACGACGAGGAACGCCTTTTCCTCGTCGACCGAGCCGATGACGACGACGCCCGTCCCGAGCTTCTGCTTGAGGGCGTCGGCCAAGGCCCGGGCTTGCTCCGGGGCGAGCTCGTCCGCCCGGCGGACGAGGACGGAAACGCCGCCGACCGTCCGCACGACGTCGGCCTCGCTCTCGGAGGTCTTCAGGGCGAGCTTCTGGCGGAGGGCCTTGAGGTCATGCTCCCGGGCCTTGATCTCCTCCTGAAGGCGCTCGATCCGGGCCGGGAGATCGCGGCGGGAGACGTTGAGCCGTTGGGCGGAATCCTGGAGGAGGCGGTCGGACTCTTGGATATGGAGGACGGCTTCTTCGCCCGTCAGAGCCTCGATCCGCCGCATCCCGGCGGCGACGGAGGTCTCGGCGACGATCTTGAAGACGCCGATCTCTCCCGTGGCCCGGGCAT
>VGJF01000397.1 GCA_016867585.1 Candidatus Aminicenantota bacterium
CGCAATGCAGGAGGGCCTATGGACAAAACATACGACTTTTTTGCCTTGAAGGAGTCAAAAATGGCGAAAAGTAGAACTCATGGACTTTCAGGGAGGGCGGAATCCAGGCTGTGTTTGCTCCTCGGTCTTGTCATGTCGCTTGTTTCGAATCTGGATGGCCAAAAAAGGCCGTTGAAGACCGATGATATTGAGTCATGGAGGCGGATTACGGAAAAAGTGATATCCCCCGACGGTCGCTGGATCGCCTACAAGACAGAACCTTGGAAGGGCGACTCCAGGATATTTCTTTACAGCCGCAAAGGCGAACAGAAGTTTTCCTATGACGGCGGCACGAATATTCGGATCACAGACGATTCGGAATTCATGATCTTCGCGGTCATGCCGGCCGACAAGTCTGTCAGGGAGCTGAATCCGAGAAAAAACCAGAAGGCCGATTTGCCGAGCGAACTCTTGGGGATATACGCCATTCGCTCCGGAAAGCTCGATTTGATAAAGAATTTCAGGAACTACCGGATTCCGGAAAAATGGGCCGGCTGGCTGGCTTATCAAGTCGAAAGCCCGGCGGGTGATGCCGGAGGAGGAAAACACGAGGAGAATAAACGGAAAAAAGAAACCGAGAAGAATGGTTATAGGCTAAACCTGCGGGACCTTGAAAGCGGAGTCGTTTGTTCCTGGCCTTTCGTGACCGAATATTTTTTTGCTGAAAAGGCCAAGAAACTGGTTTTTATCACGACCGGGGATGAGGAGGAATGGACGGCCGGCATATACATGTATGAACTGGGCACGGAAGGCGCCCGTCCGCTCATTACGGGACAAAACGACTATCGGCAGGTCGCCGCGTCCGAGAACGGAGACAAGCTTGCCTTCCTGCTTAAGCCTGACGGTGATGGGGCCGCCGGCGATTTTAGCCTGTATTATTGGGATGGCCAAGGTCGGGCGCGGGAAATAGCCAACAATCGTTGCCAAGGAATGCCCGAGAAATGGAGGATAAGCGAAAACGGCGGGATATCGTATTCGAATGACGGAAAAGGGATTTTTTTCGGGATCGCCCCCTTGCGGCCTGATAGAGATGCCGATGTCCCGGACGATGAATTCCCGGGGGTGGATATATGGCATGGCGGCGAGGGAGTGCTGCACTCCGTTCAGCTTGTGAATAGAGACCATGAATTGAAGAGGGCTTATCAGGCCGTCCATCATCTTGATGACCAAGCCCTGATCCCAATTGAAACCGAGGACATGCCGCAATCCAGGTTCCTCAGGAGAGGAAAGGCCGACATGTTCCTCCTTCATTCCAGCAAACCCTATGAACGGCAATCGATGTGGGATCGGCTGCATTATGATGCCTACCTGCTCGACCTTACGACCGGCGAAAGGCGAATAATCAAAAAGGACATCGGCACAAGAATTCAGGCATCCCCTGGCGGCCAATACCTTGTCTGGTACAATTATGGTGATTCTTCTTACTATACGTATCATCTTGAATCGGGAAAGGAATATCGGATTACCGAACCCGCGACCCTCAGGGCGGAGATCGAGACGAACACGACGTTTGATCAGAATGAACCGTATGGATCGCCGGGCTGGCTGGAAGATGACCGGGCCGTGTTGATTTATGACAGGTACGATATCTGGAAGGTGGATCCGGAAAACCGTCACGGACCGAAAAACCTGACGGTCAGCGGACGTAAGGACAAGATCGTTTATCGTCTGATCAATTTTCCGGAAGCTGGGGGCTCCATCGCAGAGGAAGAAATACAAATACTCCTCGGCACGAATGAAACGAGCCGTTCATCCGGCTATTACAAATGGGATTTGAAAAGGAGCCCTGAGCCTGAACGGCTGATCGGGGGAGATTATCGGCTTTCCCTGCCCATAAAGGCTGAAGATTCCGACACGATCGTCTACACGAAAGAAACTTTCCATACGTTTCCGGATCTTTTCGTCTCCGACTTGAAATTTCGTGAGAGCGTCCGCATTAGCGAGGCCAATCCGCGGCAATCTGATTTCCTGTGGGGCACGGCCGAGGTGTATGAATGGACCTCACTGGATGGCCGCAAGCTGGAGGGCCTTCTCTATAAGCCCGAAGGTTTCGA
>VGJF01000398.1 GCA_016867585.1 Candidatus Aminicenantota bacterium
TGGCTTCGTCCTTCCAGAAAACGTCGAGGAGGAGGTTGTCGGCCGGGTCGGCCTCGACGAGGTCGGCCAGTTGGCCCAGGGCCCCCTCGATCGGGGCGAGAGGCTCGCCGGGGCCTTCCTTCTCGGCGAGTTTGCGGAGGGCTCCGAGGTGGTAGAAGTCCGCGTCGCGCCGCTTCTCGAGTTCCCGGATCGTCCGCTCGAGATCGGCGATCGCCGCCGCGGCGGCCGACATCTCCTCGTTCAAAGCGGAAAGGCGGGCCCGTTTGTCGGCCATGCCTCGCTCGGCCGCGGCCTTGGCCTCGGCCAGGGCCAAGCATCGACGGCGGGCGTCCTCCGCTCGGCCCCGGGAATCGGCCTCCCGGGCGGCGGTTTTTTCCTCCTGGCGCCGGATGAGTTCGAGCTCCCGCTCGATTTTCGCGGCCTCGTTCCGGGAGGCCGTGACTTCGGCGAGGTGCTCGAGATAATCCCCCCGGAGGGCGGCCAATTGTTCCGCCCGCGGGCCGCGCGCGGCCTCCGCCTCGTCCAGGAAGCGGGCGGATTCGAGGATCTCATGCTCCTTGGCCTCGAGGGCGGCGGCGACGGCGGCTCTTTCCTCTCCGGCCGAGGCCAAATCGCGCTCGAGAGCCAGGAGTTCGGCGAGAAGCTCGTCGGCGTCGGCCGCGGCCTTGGCCCGCCGCTCGGCCGTGTTCTCGGCCTTTTTGGCCTCGCTTTCCCGTTCGGCCTCGAGGCGGGCGGACTGGGAGCGGACGCCGTACAGGCTCTCGGCGGCTTCCTTGAGGCTTTGCTCGGTTTCCCAGGCCTCCTTGCGCCTCTGGGCGACGGCCCGTTCCTCGGCCCCAAGGCGGGCTTGGAGATCGCGCTCCAGGCCGAGGGCTTCGTCGTACCGGGCTTGGACTTCGGCCCGGGCTTCCTCGAGGCCGGAGCTTTTCTTCAGGAAGTGGAGGGCGGTCAGCTCGCCGACGCGCTCCCGGGCTTTGCGATACCGCTCGGCCGCTCCCGCCTGCCGGGCCAGGGAATTGCGGGCCTTGGAGACTTCGGTGATGATGTCTTCGAGCCGGACGAGATTCTGCTCCGTGTCTTCGAGTTTGCGCTCGGCCTGTCGCTTCTTGTCCTTGAAGTAGGCCGTCCCGGCGGCTTCCTCGATCAGGGCCCGCTTTTCGACCGGCTTGGAGGTGACGAAGTTCCCGATGGCCCCCTGCTCGATGACGAAGTACTTGTTCTCCGAGATCGCCTTCTTCCAGAGCTCGTCCTGGATGTCCTTGAGGCGGACGACCTTCCCGCCGAGGCGATATTCGCTTTCTCCGGTCCGGAAAACGCGGTGATTGATGACCATCTCGTCGCCGCCGTTTTCGAGGACGAGCGAGACGTCGGCCATCCCCATGGCCGGCCGCTGGACCGTCCCGGTGAAGATCGCGTCGTCGATCGTCTCTCCGCGGACGCTTTTAGCCCGATGGCCGCCGAGGACCCATTGGATGGCTTCGACGATGTTGCTTTTTCCCGTCCCGTTCGGCCCGATGATGATCGTGATCCCCGGGTTGAAGACGATTTTCGTCCGGTCGGGAAAGGTCTTGAATCCCTGGAGTTCGAGGCGTTTGATGAGCATGGGGCGAAGGTCCGGGCTGTATTGTATTCAAAACCGCCGGCCGTGAAAAGCCTTGAAAAAGTCGGCCGGATGTGTCAATCTGGGGTCATGGGCGAGGAGAAAAGGAAATACCTGAGGTTTGAGTGCCTGGTCCCGGTCGAGTTCATCCGGGTCGAGGGACAGGAAGTGGACGAGCGCCGTCGGGAAGCCTGCTTGGACGAAATCTCCCGGGAGGGCATCCGTCTGGTCATGGATGTCGATTTGAATTTCCCTCCGGGGGCGGAGATCGATTTCAAGGTCAACCTTCCCGAGCGGCGGCTGACCTCGAAGGTTCTCGGAGAGGTCATGTGGGTCAGGCCCAAGGGCGATCGTTACGAGCTCGGCATCCGGATCAAGCGGATGGACACGGCGATCAAGAGCGAGATCATGGACCTGGCTTATGACCAATGGCGGGAATCGGCCGAGGACAAAGACCGAAAAACATGATCCTTTTTCTAAAAGGCC
>VGJF01000399.1 GCA_016867585.1 Candidatus Aminicenantota bacterium
CTTTCCGTCCAGGCTCCGCCGGACCGGACGAGGTCGGGCCATTGGATGGCCAAGCGCAGGGCGACGCGGGCGGCGTAGCCGTCCCCTCCCGGCCCGTCCTCCTCGCCGCCGATTCCCGTCTCGAGGACGATGTCCCGGAACAATCCGTCGAGCGATTCCTCGGACATCCGCCCGGGATCGATCCGGTCGGACGATTCTTCGATCCCGGAGGCCCACTCCGGCCGGTTGATCTTGAAGTGGGCCGTGTGCTCGCCGTCGGCCGACAGGAACCGCGGGCTTCGCTTGAGGATTTCGAAGAGGAGGCTGCTCCCGCTCCGGGAAGCCGCGGCGATGACGACCACTCGGCCGATATCGGACCGGCGGAGAAGACGTGCCGGATGCCCCGGAAGGCCGGACAGGACGGCCTCCCGCCAGCGCTTGACCGATGCCGCCATGGACAGCCGGACGTTTTCGTTGTCCCCGTCCGGCCGTCCGATCCCCGCTGAGCACTGCATGGATGATCTTGGCGATTCGGAATCTTATCAACCGGTCCGAATCGATGTCAACATACAAAAACGGGTGACGTGATACCCTGTCCCTCGATTTCTCATATTCGGCCTCGATTCGGAGCCCGCTTGAAATTCAGGGATTATGGCGCGAGAAATCGAGGGACTTGTCTCCTGGCTGAAAAAGCCCTATCATACGGCCCGCCGGGAACTCGTTCTTCCAATCCGATCCCATAACCGGCCTAACACATGACCGGCTTATCAAAGGCTCCAAGAAAAAGAAAAGGACTTCCGCGGCTCGAGCCATGAAACGTCCTGAGGAATCGAAAATCGTGCTCCCCGTGACATCCGAGAAAGGTTGGAGACGATGAAGAGCCGCGGACCGGCTTTCGATCCTGGAAGAGCGGCCCTGCTCGTCGTCGACATGCAGGACTATTTCCTGGACCCGAGGTCCCATGCCCGAGTGGCGGGAGCGAAGCGGCTTCTCGGCAACGTCATCGCCCTGGCCGAGGCCTTCCGAAAACAGGGCCGTCCCGTCATCCTGACCCGCCATCTCAACACCGCCGCCGATTCCGGCCTCCTCGACGAATGGTGGCGCGAGACGATCACGGAGGCCAATCCCCTGAGCAAGATCGCCGCCGGCTTGTCGCGCCTTCCGAGAGCGGCCGTCATCCGCAAGACCCAATACGACGCCTTCCACAAAACGGCGCTCGAACGAACATTGAGAGCGCGAAAAATCACCCAGCTCGTGATCGCCGGGGTGGTGACCCACCTCTGCGTCGAGACGACGGCCAGGTCGGCCTTCGTCAGGGGATTCCACGTGTTCCTGCCGACGGACGCGACCGCCTCTTTCGACGGGCGCCATCACCGGGCGAGCCTGCTCAACCTGTCGCACGGATTCGCCGCGCCCATGCTCACGCGCGAGGTCATGGAACGGCTCGAGGCGGGAGGAAATGCCCATCGTTGAGGTCGCCGTCGTCGGGGCCGGACCGGCCGGCGCGTCCGCGGCCGTCCAGCTCAGGCGGAGCGGCGTGGACTTCCGCATCTTCGAAAAGGCCGGGACGGGCGGCCTTCTCCGGAACGCTTACCTGGTCGAAAATTACCCGGGTTTCCCTCGAGGCATTTCCGGACCGGCCCTTGTCCGTCTGATCGAACGGCACTTGAAGCGCCTGGGAATCGATGTCGAAAAGAACGAGGTCCTGAGAATCGGCTACCGGAACGGGCGCTTCATCCTGAAGACCCGTCGGGGGGACGTCCGGTCGCGAGTCTGCGTCATCGCTGCCGGAACCGAGCCGCGCCGGCTTCCGGACGGACTCGTCCCCCCCGAAGCCGAGGGCCGGGTCTTCTACGAGGCCGCTACCTTGGCGGACCGGTCGAAGGGCATGCGCATCGCCGTCCTGGGGAGCGGGGACGCGGCTTTCGACTACGCCCTGAACTTCGCCCGCAGGAACGACGTGTTCATCCTTCATCGAGGACGGAAGCCGAAGGGCCTGCCGCTTCTCCGCCGGAGGGCTCGGAACCGGCCTCGCATCGTTATTCTGGACGGAGCCAGGCTGGAGGCCGTGAAGA
>VGJF01000400.1 GCA_016867585.1 Candidatus Aminicenantota bacterium
TTCTCGGCGCCTGAGAAGACCAAGCCGCCCGCCCTCTGTTCCCAGGGTCGTTCGGGCTCGGGGCGCCGCCAACGTCGATGGAGAGCTTGGCCGGATCTCAGGGCGCTCTGGGGGACTTCGCGTGCCGGGGGCCGGGATCGAACCGGCATGGAGCTTGCGCCCCGAGGGATTTTAAGTCCCTTGCGTCTGCCAATTCCGCCACCCCGGCAGCAGGGCAAAATTATCACGAATCCCCCGCCTCTGGCAACAGACCTCGTGTCAGGCTCCTTGAGAAAACCGCTCTTCCCGAGCGTCTTTCCTACGGGAGAGATAGAAGAACTGGGTCAGAGGGGTTGACACAAAGCGCTTAAGCGCTTAATATTCCATCAAGGGAGAGAAAGAATGGAAACAGCCACGATCCGCATCCCGGAAGAAAAAAGGGACCTTCTCAAGGCCGTGGCCTGTCTTGAAAGAAGGAAGATGAACGATCTCCTTGTCGATCTGATCGACGAATATATCGACCGCCGGAAGGAAAGCCTCGAGCTCATGGCCATTCCCGGACTTTACGAGAGCGTCAGGGCCGCCTCGCGAGAATTCCGGGCCCGCAAGAGCGTCTCTCTAAGAGATGCAAGAAAAAGGCTGGCTCCTTGAGCTCTCTAAGTCCTCTATAAAATCTCTCGAACGGCTGGAAGACAAATTCTCGAACAGGATCCTTGATCATATCGAAAAGCTCGGGGAGTGCGAGAATCCCCTTCAGCACAGGGACGTCCGTTCCCTCGAAGGGAAGCTCAAGGGCTATTATCGGTTAAGGGTTGGAGAGTATCGAATCATATTCGAATTGGATACCCAACGAAGACGGATCGGCATCCTGGCCGTTGTTCCGCGCGGAAAAGGATACTGAAATCAGCGGACGACGATCTCGTCGACGAAGAACCAGGACGCCCCGCCCGCCGAGACGTGCCACTCGGGAAGGGCCTTCGTCCCTACGACCCTGAAGCGGACATAGCGGACGGCGGCCAGCGCGGCCGGATCGACGAACTCGCCGGCCCGCCACCCGAAGGCCCGGACGAACTCCTCCCCGCGATGGTCGCCCTCGACCGTGATCGTCCCGAGGTCCCGGTACGTAAGACCGTCGGCCGAGACCTCGCAGCCGACGCTTCCGGGGTGGAGGATCCAGCTCCTCTGGTCGGACAGCGTGCTCAGGGCGATCTCCCGGACCGCCTTGGCCGCGCCGAGATCCAAGGTCAGGGTCGCGTCGACGCCTTCCCAGCCCAGCCAGTGGACCCGGAAGTCGTTCGCGCCCCACACACCGTCGGTCAGGACCGCGAGGTTTCCCTTGGCGTATTTGGGGGACGGCGGTGGGTCGGCTGTGACCGCGCGCCGGAAGGCCAGGTTGCCCTCGACCTGAACGTCGATGAACCTCTTCGAGGCGTCATGATAGGCTTCGGGGGTCAGCCCCGCCTCGTTCAGATTCCGCACGTCGGCCGCCCGGCAACGCTCGAGGAATTCGTCAAGCAGCGCGGCCATCGCCGGCTTGACGGCATACCGCCCCGACCGCTCCACGAAAAAGCCCCGCGGTCCGAACAGGTCGTTCTTGCCGATCTCGATCATGGCGTACATGAGCGGCAGACGCGCGGTCCTCACTCGAAACAGGACCGCCGGATCGCCGGCCGCCGAGGCCTCGGCCTTATCGAAGATCGCGTTGTAGGCCGCGACATCGGAGGCGGAAAGAAAGCCGTCGGCGTGGGCCGTCGGCGGCTCGTAGATGTCGAGCCCGGCGCCGCTCCTCTCGAGGGCCCGCTGGAGGGCCTCGAAGTACCGCCTGATCGAGGGCCCGGCCTGACCGTAGTAGCCTTCGAGGAAATCGCCCGTCGCTGCCTTGACGCCGCCGTTCGGGTTCCACAGCAGCCGGGCCAGCAGATAGGACTTGAGCTCGCTGAATTCGTGGCCGGGGCCGGCGTTGGTCTGCTGGAAATGGCGTCCGACGCCGTGGTCCATGAATAGCCTTATGTTGGGCTCGAGGACCTGGAGGTTCGGGAAGGGTGAGACGAAGTGCGAGAAGTTGACCGTGTAG
>VGJF01000401.1 GCA_016867585.1 Candidatus Aminicenantota bacterium
CTTGATGGGTGACCCGTCCGTCATCGACCGGGCCGACATCGTCGTCATGGAGTCGACCTACGGCGACCGGGACCACAAAGACCCGGTTCCGGTCGACGAGATGCTGGCTGAAGTCGTCCGGTCGACGGCCGCCCGGGGCGGGAACGTCGTCATTCCCGTGTTCGCCATGGAGAGAGCCCAGCAGCTCTTGTATTACCTCGGCCGGCTGCGCCGGGAAGTCCGGATCCCGGAAATCCCCGTGTTTCTGGACAGCCCGATGGCCGTCGAGGTCACGGCCGTTTTTCAACGCCATCCGACCTATCTCGACGAGGAGGCCAAGTCTCTCATCCGTTCCGGACGAAATCCCCTCGATTTCCCGGGGCTCCGGCTCATCCGGACACCGGCTGAATCCAAGGCGATCAACACCCTGGGCAAGCCCTGCCTCATCCTGGCCGGTTCGGGGATGGCCACGGCCGGCCGGGTCAAGCATCACCTCGTTTTCAACATCGAGCGGCCGGAGTCGACCGTCCTTTTCGTCGGCTATCAAGCCCCCCAAACCCTCGGGCGACACATCCTCGAAGGGGCGGAGGAGGTCCGCATTTTGGGCCGAACGGTCAAGGTCCGGGCCCGGGTGGCCCGAATCAACGGCTTTTCCGGCCATGCCGACCGGGAAGATCTTCGGCGTTGGCTTCGGGCCTTCCGCCATAAGCCGAAAACGGTCTTCCTGACCCACGGCGAAGAAGCCGCGACCCTGGCCTTCGCCGACGGTCTCCGGAGAGAAGGCTGGAACGTCGTCGTCCCCCGGCCAGGAGAAGAGGCCGAATTCTGAGGGCTTCCCGATTTTCTCTTGAGAAGAGCGGGCTCTTCCCCTAAAATAGTCGGATAGGACCGGACATGACCGAAAAGACGGCGGGCGGAAGGCCGCGGCGGCGGCGGAGCCCGTTGAAACTCATCGAGCTGTCGCTCATCGTCGTCCTCATCGCCCTCCTGGCCGCCTTGGTCCTGAAATCGCCCTTTCCCCGCAGCCGAGACGAACTGGCCGTCCGGATCTCCGATTTAGCCATCGAAGAGGTCCGGCATGGCCCCCTCCATGAACAGCTGGCCGTCGAGGCCACGGTCCAGCCCATGAGCACGTTCCCCCTGGCCGCGGCCGAGGGCGGCCAGGTGGAAAAGATCTTCGTCGAAGTCGGGTCGATCGTCCGCGAGGGCGATCCCATCGTCCAGCTTTCGAGCCCGAACCTGGTCATGGACATCATGCTCCGGCGGGGCCAGGTCGACCAGGAAATGAACAACCTCCGCAGCGTCCGCCTGGCCCTCGACCAATTCAAGCTCCAGCTCAGCCAGCAGCTCAACGACCTGGACAACCAGATCCAACAGCAGAAAAAGCTCTATGACCGGTACCTCGAGCTCGACAAGGACAGCCTGATCTCCAAGCTCGAGTTCGAGAGGGCCCGGGACCAGTACGAATACCTTCTCAAGCGGAAGGACCTCATCGAGAAGTCCCAAAAATCCGAACTCGCCATCCGGAACGCCCAGATCGACAATCTCGGGCAATCGATCGCCCGGATGGAGGAAAACCTTCTCCTCGTCGAGGCCCGCAAAGACGCCTTGCTGGTCAAGGCGCCTGTTTACGGCCAGGTCACGGCCCTGGCCGTCGAGGTCGGACAGTCGAAGGCGGCCGGAGACCGGTTGGGCCAGATCGACTCCCTGTCCGGGTTCAAGGCCACGGCGACGATCCCCGAAAAACACCTCGAACGGGTCCAGGTCCGCAAGGCCGGGACATTCCAGGTCGAGGGGGCGGCCTTCAGCCTGGCCGTCAAAAAAATCCTCCCCATGGTCAAGGAGGGCAAATTCGAGGTCGAGCTCGAATTCAAGGGCGACCGGCCGAAATCCATCAAGCGCGGCCAGACCCTTCACGTCCGGCTCGAGGTCGGGGAGCCGGTGGAGGCCCTCATCCTTCCCCTGGGGGATTTCACCGCCGCCTCCGGCGGGGACTGGGTCTTCAAGGTTGAATCCGACGGAAAAAGCGCCGTCAAGACCGCGGTGAAATTCGGCCGGGAGAACGCCTCG
>VGJF01000402.1 GCA_016867585.1 Candidatus Aminicenantota bacterium
GAAAAGTAAAAACAATCTCTGTCCACGGGCTCGACCCCGAAGCCGAAAAGCGGCTTCTCCAACGAGCCCAAAGCCAGAACACCAGCCTCAACAAGGCCGTGAAATCGCTCCTGCGCGAGGCCCTCGGCTTGACTCCCAAGAAGCCGGACCGGAGCGCGGAGTTCGCCGACCTCTGCGGGATTTGGACGCGGGAAGACGAGGTCGAATTCGCGGCCGCGGCCCGAGACTTTGAAAAGATCGACCCGCGCGACTGGCCATGACGAAAATTCTCCTGGACACGAACGCCGTCGCGGCCTATTTCCGGGGGGAAAAAACCGTCTTCGACGCTCTTGCCGCGGCCGACCGGGTCTTCGTCTCCGTTTTCGTCTTGGGCGAGCTCCTGGCCGGATTCAAATCGGGCACCAGAGAAAAGGCCAATCGCGACGTCCTGCGCCGTTTCCTCGAAAAAATCACGGTCGAGGTCCTCGGAGCCGCCGAGGAAACGGCGGAATGCTTCGCTCTCGTCAAGAACTCCCTTGACAAAGCCGGGACGCCGATCCCGATGAACGATGTTTGGATCGCCGCCCACGCCCTGGAGACGGGCGCCGTTCTCGTCACCTTCGATGTCCATTTCGGTCGCGTTCCCGGGCTCCGAATCTGGGATCATGCGCCCGGGCCATAATTTTGACGGCCGGGGAGCCGCTTCGGCCCGAAGCCGATCCGACGCCCGCGGGTGAACCGCCGGCGCCGGGAGGAGGGAATCATGAAACGCAGGGAATTCATCGGCCGGCTGAAGGCCGGCGGCGCGGCCGCGGCCTTCGTTTCGCTGGGAGGCACGGCGGCCTGCGGGAGGCCGGAGAAGGAGAAGCCGGAGGCGACGGCGGCGCCCCTCGGCTCCCGCGACCCGCGGGTCGAAATCGACTTGGGCGCCGTCGGCCGGAACCTGGACCGGATCCGCAAGCGGACCAGGGTGCCCGTCATGGGCGTCGTCAAGGCCAACGCCTACGGCCACGGTTTGGTCGAAACCGCCCGCCATCTCGAGGCCGCCGGGGCCGCCGCCCTCATGACCGGAAAGCTCGACGAGGCGTTCCGGCTGAGGGAGGCGGGCGTCCGGCGCCCCATCGTCAATTTCGGACCCTTCGGCCCGCGGGAGGCGGAGGATATCCTCCGCCGCGGGATCCGCCAATCCGTCTCGACCGCCGGAGACCTCGCCGCCCTGGATGCGGCCGGGGAGAAAGCCGTGGCCGAGGCCGAGGTCGACATCCACGTCGACACCGGGATGAACCGGGCCGGCGTCCCGGCCGGCGAGGCCCTGGCGCTCATCGAGAAAGCGGCCTCGCTCCGCCGCATAAGGATCAAGGGCGTCTCCACCGCCCTGACCGAGGACCCGGAATTCGACAAGGAGCAGCTCCGGACATTCGTCGAGGTCTGCGACGCCGCCAAAGCGCGGGGCATCGATTGCGGCCTCCGCCACGCCGCCTCGAGCGGGGCGCTGTTCGGCGAAGACGGCTTTTTCCTCGACATGGTCCGGCCCGGGATCACCCTCTACGGTTATTACCCGAACGCCAAGACCCGCAAGGCGGACAGCCTGGGATTGGAACCGGCCCTTCGGCTGATGGCGAGCGTGACGTTCATCCGCGACGTCCGGCCGGGGGAGAGCCTGTCTTATCTCCGCGCCGTGAGGATCGAGCGGCCGACGCGCGTCGCCACGGTCGGCCTCGGCTACTCGGACGGATACCCTCACCTTCTCGCCGGAAAAGGCGTCGTCCTGATCGGCGGCCGGCCCTTCCCCGTGCTTCCGGCCGTGACCTCCAATCACGTCATGATCGACTTGGGCGAGGACCGGACCGTCGGGATCGGCGATGAGGCCGTCCTCATCGACAACCGCCGCGAATCGCCCGCGGCCGCCGACGCCCTGGCCGAGGCCTCGGGCGGCTCGGACTACAAGTTCCTCATCGGCCTGAATCCGGAGCTCCCGAGGACCTATCTCCGCGACTCACGGCCCCCGCGCGTTTGACGGCCGGGAAAGAGGTCATTTTTCGGTCCG
>VGJF01000403.1 GCA_016867585.1 Candidatus Aminicenantota bacterium
CGCCCAGGCCGTCGACGACAACGTCGGCCGGATCCTCGAATATCTGGACAGGTCAGGCCTGTCCAAGAACACGATCGTCGTCTACACCAGCGATCAGGGGGTCTTTCTGGGAGAACACGGATACTTCGACAAGAGGTTCATGTACGAGGAGAGTCTCCGGATGCCTTTCCTCGTCCGTTGGCCGGGCGGGATTCCTCCGGGGAAGGTTCCCGAAGGCCTGGTAGAGAACGTCGATTTCGCCCCTTTCCTCCTTGACTGCGCCGGGATCGAGACGCCCCCCTATATGCAGGGCCGGAGCTTCCTGCCGGTCCTGCGCGGCCGGACCCCCGCCGACTGGAGGCGGGAGACCTACTATCGGTACTGGATGCACATGTCCCACTTCGCCATCCCCGCCCATTACGGCATCAGGACCGGGAGCCACAAACTGATCTACTACTACGGGGAATCCCTGGGCCAAAAGGACACCGAGTTCGTCAGGTCCTGGGTCAAGGGATCTCCCCGCATAGAACCGACCGAACCGGAGTGGGAGCTCTTCGACCTGGAACGGGATCCCCGGGAGATGCACAACCGGGCCCGGGATCCCGAATACGCCGCCGTCTTTGCCGACCTGAAACGGAGACTTCTTGAGAAAAAGAAGGCCGTCGGTGACACGGACGAACGCTTTCCCGAACTCCTGGCCCAAAGAGAGAAATATTGGTGATGGTCCGTCGCCGATGCCCGGGCGCGGACAGGACGACAGGAGGAGAACGATGACGAACAAAGGCCGGCAAGACCGAAGGGCATTTCTGAAAACCCTCGGATCAGCGGCGGCCGCCGCCGGACCCCTATCGCTCCTGGCCGGGCTGGGGCTATCCGGCTGCCGCGGCCCTGAAAGCCGGAAACTCAATATTGTCTCCGCTGGACATCGGAAACCCAACATCGTCTTCATCCTGGCCGATGACCTCGGCTATCAGGACTTGGGCTATTGCGGAGGATGGGTCCGGACGCCCTATATCGACAAGCTCGCGGCGGCGGGGACTCAGCTCGATCAGTTCTATGTCCAACCGGTTTGTTCGCCGACCCGATCGAGCCTGCTGACGGGGCGGTATCCCATGCGTTACGGGCTGCAAGCCGGGGTCGTGCGCCCCTGGTCTCAGCATGGATTGCCGCTCGAGGAACGCACGCTGGCGGAGGCGCTCAAGGAGGCCGGCTATACGACGGCCATCTGCGGCAAGTGGCACGTGGGACATCTGGACCACAGGTATCTGCCCACGGCTCGCGGATTCGACCATCAGTATGGGCATTACAACGGCGCGATCGATTACTTCACCCATATTCGCGACGGCGCCCTGGACTGGAACCGCGGCGACAAACCGCTGCACGAAGAGGGTTATTCCACCGAGCTGATCGCCGCCGAATCGGTCCGGCTGATCGAGAAGCACGATTTCTCGCAACCGCTCTTTCTCTACGTTCCATTCAACGCCCCCCACAGCCCGTTCCAGGCGCCTCCATCTTATCTCGATCTTTACAAGAGCATTGCCGTGCCTCGCAAGCGCGCTTATGCGGCGATGGTGGCCTGCCTGGACGACGCGATCGAACGGATCGTCTCGGCGATCGACAAACGCGGGGTCGGGAGCAACACGCTGATCTTTTTCTGCTCGGATAACGGGGGGATGGACATCGTCTCCAGCAACGGTCCTTGGCGAGGCGAGAAGGGCCTCCTTTACGAAGGCGGGATTCGCGTGCCGGCGTTTGCCGTCTGGCCCGGCGTTCTCAAACCCGGGGCGGTCGCCCGAGGGCCGTTCCATATGGTCGATATGTACCCGACGTTGCTCAAGCTCGCCGGCGGCCGTCCGGAATCCGCACGAGGCGGGCCCCTCGACGGCAAGGACGTCTGGGCGACGATCTCGAAGGGACAGCCTTCCCCGCATGATGAAATTCTGCTGAACGTGACGCCCTTCAACGGAGCCATCCGGTCCGGCGACTGGAAGCTGGTTCACAACGGTCGGCTCGAAGCCAACTATGCCGGCCCGATACCC
>VGJF01000404.1 GCA_016867585.1 Candidatus Aminicenantota bacterium
CGGCCACCGGTAAGCCGTGTGCGGGAAAATCGCATGCACGGTTTGAACGGGGGCTCTGCCTCCGTCCGCTACGGATAGGAGGCAGAGTCTACCAATGACAACACCGATCACTCGTCGCCGTTTTCTCGAGAGCGCCGGCTTGGCCGTCGGGGCCGGACTCGTCCTCCGGGGTTGCACGAAAGCGAAAGATTTCGACCTCGTCATCAAGGACGGCCTCGTTTTCGACGGCCTCGGCGGCCCTCCCGGGCCGGCCGATATCGGCCTCGTCGGACCCCGCATCATGGAGGTCGGTTCGATCGCCGCCGGCCGCGGCCGGGCCGTCCTCGAGGCCGGAGGCCTGGCCGTCTCGCCCGGCTTCATCGATGTCCACGACCATACCGACGCCCAACTCCTCGTGAACCCGACGGCCGACAGCGCCGTCCGCCAAGGCGTCACGTCCCTGATCAGCGGCCAGTGCGGAGCCTCGCCCGTGCCGATCGCCGAGTCCGAGCTCGAGGAGCGGGCGTCGCTTCTGCGCCAGGAGTACGGCCTCGATCTGACCTGGCGGGATCTGCCGTCGTTTTTCGCCCGCCTCGAAGAGAGCGGTCTCGGGATCAACTACGGGATCCTCATCGGACACGGCTCCGTCCGCGGGGCGGCCATGGGATTCGACGACCGGGCGCCGACTCCGGCGGAGGCGGCGAAAATGGCCTCCCTCGTCGCCGAGGCCCTGGCCGCCGGGGCCCTCGGGCTTTCGAGCGGGCTCGAGTACACCCCGGGAAGCTTCGCCCGGCCGGACGAGATCGAAGCCCTCTGCCGGGTCGTGGCCGGGTTCGGCGGCCTCTATGCGACCCATATGCGCGACGAAGGCGACCGGCTCCTCGAGGCCCTCGACGAGTCCGTCGCCGCGGCGAGGTCGACCGGAGTTCCCGTTCAGATTTCCCATGTCAAGACGGCCTACCCGCGCAACTGGCCCAAGGTCGAAGCGGCCCTCGCCCGGATCGAGGAGGCCAAGGCCTCGGGCGTGGATATTTTCTGCGACCGCTATCCTTACGTCGCCGGGGCGACGGGCTTGAGCATGAATTTTCCGCTCTGGGCCAGGCAGGGGACGACCGAGGAGTTCCTGGGCCGCCTGAAAGATCCCCGGAGGGAAGCCGACTTGCGGGCCGCGTTTCGGGAGCGGGAAGCCAGGCTCGGGTCCTGGGACAAGGTCGTGATCTCGTCGGTCCTTTCCGAAAAGAACCGGATTTTCGAAGGCCTCGATGTCATCGAGGGCGCCAAGAGGGCCGGCAAGGAGCCCTTCGCCTTCATCCGCGACCTCGTCGTCGAGGAGCGGAACAACGTCGACATGGTCGTTTTCATGATGAGCGAAGACAATCTCCGGCGGATCCTGGCCCATCCCCTTGTCGGCATCGGGGCCGACGCCTCGGTCCGGTCTCCCGAAGGGGTGTTGAGCCGGGGGAAGCCCCATCCCCGCTCTTACGGGACGTTCCCCCGCGCCCTGGGGCGGTACGCCCGCGACGAGAAGATCATCCCCATGGAAGAGATGATCATGAAGATGACCTCCCGGGCGGCGGTCCGGTTCCGCCTCGCGGGCAGGGGAGCGATCCGGCCGGGATATTTCGCCGACCTAGTCGTCTTCGACCCGGCCAAGATCATCGACCGGGCGACCTGGACGGACCCCCACCGGTATCCCGAAGGCATCGCCCATGTCTTCGTCAACGGGGAGGCGGTTATCGACGGCGGATCGAAGACCGGGCGGCTGCCCGGCAAAATCCTCAGGCCGGCCGGCGCCGCATGACCGGCCGGAAAGCCCTCTGGAAGGCGGCGTTCCTCATCGCCGCCTCCTGGGCGGCGTATGCCGCCGAGGCCGTCTCCCCCCCTTTGAAAGTCCTGGCCGTGGAGGGGGCTCCGGTCGAGGTCTGGGGGCGGTCTTTTCAACCCGGAGAGGCGCTCTTGGCCAAGCTGGGAAACGATCCCGGTGTCCGGCGGGTC
>VGJF01000405.1 GCA_016867585.1 Candidatus Aminicenantota bacterium
CGGTGACTCCGTTCCGTCCGGCGAGCCTTCGGACCTATCCTCTCTCCGCCAGGCCGAGCAAGGTCGGTTTGGCCGAGTTCGGCCGTCCCGTCGCGCCCGGAGCGACGGTCGCCGGTTTCCTCCGGAGCCTCCCCGACATCCTCCAGGCCCGGGATTTCCGGCTGTTCGTCGAAGCCCTCCGGAGGGCCAAAGCCGGGGAAAAAGCCGTCATTTGGGCCTTGGGAGCGCACGTCATCAAAACCGGTCTCAATCCCGTGATCATCGACCTCATGAAGAGAGGCTGGGTGACGGGTTTGGCCCTCAACGGGGCCGGGATCATCCACGATTTCGAAATCGCCGCGGCCGGCCGGACGTCGGAGGACGTCGCCGCTCAGATCCGCCTCGGGCGGTTCGGCATGGCCCGGGAGACGGGGGAGATGCTGAACGAGGCCATCCGTCGCGGGGCCGATCGCCGGACCGGGCTCGGACAGGCCGTCGGGGAAATGATCGCCCGCTCGGCTTTGCCCCACAAGAAGCACAGCCTGCTCGCCGCGGCCTGGCGCCTCGGTCTTCCGGCCACGGTCCACGTCGCCCTCGGGACGGACGTCATCCATCTCCATCCCCGGGCCAGCGGGGCGGCCATCGGCCAAACCTCGCTCCAGGACTTTTTTCTCCTGGCCGCCCTTGTCCGCGACCTCGACGGGGGAGGGGTTTTCCTCAATGTCGGTTCGGCCGTCGTCCTGCCCGAGGTGTTCTTGAAAGCCGTGGCCCTCGTCCGCAATCAGGGATTCCGGCTCGACGGCTTCGACACCGCGGTTTTCGATTTTTTCCGCCACTACCGCCCGGCCGAGAACGTCGCCCGGCGGCCTCTCGGGAAAAAGGGGAGAGGTTTCTATTTCATCGGCCCCCACGAAATTTTGATCCCCCTCCTCGCCGCCGCCCTGAAGGGCCGGTGATCAGGCCCGCCGTTTTCTCTCGGCGTCTTCGAGGAGGCGGGCGTAGACGGCCTCAGCCTGGGCGATCGTCCGCTCGAGCGATCCCGAGGCGTCGACGACGTAATCGGCGTAGCCGAGCTTCTCCTCGACGGGCATCTGGGCGGCCAGGCGGGCCAAGGCCTCCTCGCGGGTGATCCCGTCTCGGGACATGAGCCGGGCGGCTTGGAGGCCGGCCGGACAGGAGACGACGACGATCTTGTCGAAGGCCTCGTGGAATCCGGCCTCGATCGTCAGGGCCGCCTCGGAGACGAAGATCGCCGTCCGGCCCTCGGCTTCGAGGCGGCCGACCTCGGCCCGCCGGGCGGCCTCGACGAGGGGATGAACGATCCGGTTGACTTGCTTGCGGGCGGCCTCGTCGCCGAAAACGAGGGCCGAGAGTTTCTTCCGGTCGATCCCGCCTCCCCGGCAAGTGACGGCCGGTCCGAACCGTTCGACGAGGGGGCCGAAAGCCGGTCCTCCGGGGGCCATGAGCGATTGGGCGACGGCGTCGGCCCGGAAAAGGACGCAGCCGTGGGCTTCGAAGATCCTGGCGACGACGGATTTTCCGGAGGCGATTCCCCCCGTCAGGGCGACGGTGAGCATGAGGGCCGGACGCTCACCGGGACTTGGGGGAGACGAACTCGAAATCTTTGTCGAAGCGGACGGCCACGCCCTGCTTCTTGTTCCCCGCCTCCGGCTTCTCGAGGCGGACGGCGGTCGCTCCGATCCGGAGGATCATGACCCGGCCTTCCGTGACTTTCTTGGGGATGTCGATCGAAAGGGCGAGCTTGGAGCCGACGACGACCCCCGCGTTCAGGCAAAAATACGCGCCCCCCGAGCTGATGTTCAGGACCTTGGCCGCTTCCCGGAACTTCCGGCCTTGAGACAGGGTTCCCTCGACTTGGGCTTTGAGCGGCAGCTCGAACCGCCACTCCCGCCTCCGGTTGACGTCAACGGGAACAGAGATGACCGGTCCGGTCTGGCGTCGGGCTTTCTTGACCTTG
>VGJF01000406.1 GCA_016867585.1 Candidatus Aminicenantota bacterium
CGAGTTCTGGGAAACGTCCGCCCCGCCCACGGATAAAGCCTATGATCGTTTGAATCGCGCCCTGGCCGGAGTCCGGAGGAAACGCGTCGCCAGGGGGGAGGCCTTCACCCGCGGAGGGGTCGACGTGGACGTCCTCTCTCCGCCGGCCTGTCCGGCCGACGGAAGTCCCGTCGACAACGAGCTGTCGATCGTCCTCCGCCTGAAACAGGGGGCGATGAGCTTTCTTCTCCCGGCCGATATCGGCCGGGCCGCCGAAGCGGAAATCCTGTCCGCCGGCCTGGACGTTCGCAGCCAGGTCCTCAAATCGCCCCACCACGGCAGCGATTCCTCGAGCTCGGAGGCTTTCTTGGAAAGCGTCCGGCCGGAGGTCGTCGTCATCTCGGTCGGCCGGGGAAACGTCTACAACCTTCCCCATCCGGAGGTCATGGAGCGTTACCGCAAGAGCGGAGCGCGCGTTTTCCGGACCGACCTCGACGGAGCGGTCGAAATCCGGACCGACGGCCGGGCCCTCCGTTTCCGCACCGCGGCCGGGCCGGCCGCCGACGGCCCCTCGGAGCGGCTCAGCGGAAATAAATGAAGGACACTTGGATGCCGAGCTCCCGCTCGTCGTTCGAGCCGGGGATGGCCTTGGCCGGGACGAAGCTCCGGTCGACGCCGATCGTCAGGAGGAACTCGTCCTTGTCGCCCAGCATTTCCTTCTTGACGGCATAGGATTTGTCGAAAAGCGGCTCCTCGGCGACGAACTCATCCAGAGCCAGGTCGTTGATTTTGAAGACAATCTTCTGATTCTTGACGGCTCCGATATTCGCTTCTCCCCGGATGACGAGGAGGGCGTCCCGGCGGGGGTTGTCGATCACGCACCGGGCTTCCTTGGCCGTCCACCGCCACTGCTTGAGGACGGTGTCCTGGTTGACCTCGAGGTCATACCAGCCGCTCTCGTAGATGACCTCGGGCGTCCCGAGGGGCGGCGGAACGACGGTCAGCTTTTTGGACAAGACGTCCTGGCTCGATTTCCCGGACCGGTCGAAGGGATTGTAAAAACCGACCGAAAGACGAAGGGTCGCTTTCCCCTTGAAGGCCGGGTCGAATTCGTCGATGAATTGGGGAATGTAAATCCGCCGGGTGAAGGCGTAGGTCCGGTCGGGCTCCCATTTCGAGGTCGGCGGGTCGGGGATGTAGTCGTCCTGGAGGAGAAGGTTGTCGTTATGCCAGAAATGGACATAAATGTTGTTGTCGCGGCCGGGCGTGACGAAATCGCTTCCCGTTTTCCAGGTGAAGGTCATGTCCGTCATCAAATTGTCCGTCAAGGCGGCCTCGGCGAACTCGACCTCGAGGCTGACGCCTTGGACCTGGGGACGGTTTCGGCATCCGGCCGATGCCAGGGCCGCGGCCGCCAGAACGATCCAAACGAAAATCATGCGCTTCATGTCGTTCCTCCACGCGAAAGGGCGGGGATATTATAGGGCGTTTTATGATATATTTCCAGAAAAATGAGCTTTCCCGTCGGCCTTTATTCCCGGGCTTCGCAAGCCGTATGCGCCGTCCGGGCCGGCCTTTACGCCCGCGGCTGGCGCAAGCCCCGTCCGGCCCCGCTGCCCGTCGTCAGCGTCGGCAACCTCTCGCTCGGCGGCTCGGGGAAGACTCCGGTCGTCATCGCCCTGGCCGCCGCGGCCATGGAGCGGGGATGGAAGCCGGCCGTCGTCAGCCGTGGCTACAAGGGCCGATGGGAAAGGCACGGGGGCATCGTCTCGGACGGAACAGCGGTCCTCGCCTCCTGGCGGGAGGCCGGCGACGAGCCCGCCTTGATCGCCCGGAGGCTTCCGGGAACGGGCGTTTTCGTCGGCCGCGACCGCCTCGCCTCCTGCCGCCGGGCCAGCCTCGGCGGTTTCGACCTGGCCATTCTCGACGACGGCTTCCAGCACCTCCGTCTCGCCCGGGACCTCGACAT
>VGJF01000407.1 GCA_016867585.1 Candidatus Aminicenantota bacterium
TCCTCAGGCAAATCACCGCCGTTATCCACAACCCGGGCGGGACGAACGAAAAATTCCAGTTCGGCGGAGGCGTCGGGGTCAATCCTCCGGGAGGGACGAAGCCCCCTTGCCCCGACTCCAACTACGACGGCGGCTCGGTCATCCTGAGCCAGGTCCGCGAATATTGGCTCGACACGACCGGCAACGCCTCGGGACTGACGGCGGGAGTCGGCGGCTACATCGGCGGGGGGACGGCCGGCGTCCTCTACCAGACGACGAACGGCGTCCATTACCCGATCGCCCAGAACATCGAGAACCTCCAGTTCCGATACAACGGGGATTTCGACGGCGACGTCAACGGGACCTTGGACGGCTTCCAGGATTGGAGCCCGGCCTGGACGGAGGCCCAGATCGGCAGGATCCGGCAGGTCCGGATTTGGATTCTGGGCCGGACCCCGGCCCGCTTCGCGGGCGTCTCGGGGCCGTCGGCCGGGGGGACTTATCTCTACCGCCGGCCGGCGATGGCCAACTCTCCGGCGGCGACATCGGACGACTGGCACAAGAGGTTCCTTCTCGAGTCGACCTCCGCGATCCGGAACCTGTCCCTCGACATCTACAACAAATAAGGGTCAACGGGCATGGGCAATTCTCATTGTCGGGAAAGCGGGTCGGCCTTGGTCATCGTCCTCCTCATCGTCGCCCTCCTCATCGGGATCGGCGTCCCCCTTCTCCTCCTGACCGGGACGGGTCCGAAGCTCTCGGGCAGCCTCCGCCACCGCGAGGAGGCCTTCAACGCCGCCGAGGCCGGCGGGGCCGCGGCCGTGGCCGCCCTGAGAAACCTCCTGGCCAACGGGGTCATCACGAGCTTCGAAGGCCAATACCTGACCAACCCGGCCGGCATCGATGTCGCCATGGATCCTTCCGGGAACCTCAACCCCGCCTATTTCCGGCGGAAGACGAACGAGGAAATCCTCCACTCACTCGACCCGAACGGCGACGGGACGGCCGATTTTCCGAACGTCCTCTTCTTTCATCAGGCCTTCGCCAAGGACGGCGCGGGGGCCGACGACGACCGCTTCACGTACACGGCCTTCCTGATCAACGACGAGGCCGCCGGGGGAGAGGCCGACCACAACGACGCGATCCTCGTCGTCATCGGCGCCGTCCGGGCCGGGACCCGGGTTCTCAACACCGTCCGCCTGGAGATCGTCCTGGCGATAGAGATCGAGGAGACGGGCCCTTGACCTCCACGGCCAAGATCCTCCTCATCAACCCCCGGCGGGGTTGGCGCCCGCCGCTCGGGCTGCTCTATGTCGCCGGATACCTCCGCCGGGCCGGCCGTCGGGTCAAGGTCGTCGAGTTCCTCGACGAAGCGTTTTTCCCGGAAGCCGACGCCCCGCGGTGGCGGGAGATCGAGGCCTTCGACCCGGACGTCATCGGCCTGGGAGTCATCAGCTGGAACCGGGCCGTCGCCCTGGCCTTCATCGAGAGGCTCCGGCGGACATGGCCGGACAAGAAGATCGTCTGCGGGGGGAAGGATCCGACCTTCCAACCCGAGGTTTACCTCCGGCGGGCCGGGGCGGATTTTGTCGTCCTCCACGAGGGCGAGGAGACGAT
This sequence comes from Candidatus Aminicenantota bacterium, assembly GCA_016867585.1. Classification (GTDB taxonomy): domain Bacteria; phylum Acidobacteriota; class Aminicenantia; order Aminicenantales; family UBA4085; genus JAAZPG01. The sequence continues at coordinate 1,597 of VGJF01000407.1, forward strand.
GCTCGAGCTCGTCGAGGCGCTCGAGACCGGGCGGGATGTCCGCCGGATCGCCGGCCTGGCCTACCGGGAGGGCGGCGAGGTCAAGGCCACCCCGGGCCGGCCTCCCGTTTCCCTCGAGAAGATTCCCTATCCGGCCCTCGACCTCGTCGATTACGACGGCTATTGCGACATCCGACTCGGAGGCATTCCGGGCCATTTTCTCCGGACCGGTTTCCTGATGGCCAACCGCGGCTGCCCTTACCGGTGCCGTTTCTGCACCGACCCGGTCAGGGCCGTCTACCGCGAGAGGCCGGTCGACGACATCGTCGGCGAAA
>VGJF01000408.1 GCA_016867585.1 Candidatus Aminicenantota bacterium
TTTCGACGACGGACGCCCTCAGGCCTTTCATCCCGCTCGTGACGTCGTTGATCCGGTTCTTGGACAAGGCCCGGTACAGGAGGCGGAAGAAGAAAATCCCCCACTTCCGCCGCAGGCCGATCGGATACGCCGGCCGGCGGCCAAAGAACCGGGACCCGATGACGATGTCGGCCTCGTTCCGGACGAGCGGGCCGAGAAGCTTCGGGATCTCCCGGTAGTCGTGCTGGCCGTCCCCGTCGATTTGAACGACATACTCGCGGCCCGGGATCCGCACGGCGTACTTGTACCCCGTCTGAAGGGCCACCCCGTAGCCCATGTTGCTCGGGTGCGAGAGGACGACCGCCCCGGCCCGGGCGGCGGCCTCGCGGGTCCGGTCGGTCGAGCCGTCGTCGACGACCGCGACCCGGGCCTCCGGGAAATCGGACCGGAGTCCGGCGACGATGGCCTCGATGTTCCCGGCCTCGTTGTAAGCCGGGATGATGACGACCGTCCGGGCGAGGACGTCCGGCGGGAGCGCCGGTCGGGCCGGAGCGGTCACGGCCTTTCCTCCTTCCGGAACAGCAGGAGTCGGAAGACGTCGCCGAAGACGGGGAGGCTCCGGACGAGCCGGAAGCCGCCCCGGTCGAAGACGCCGACGAAATCCCGGATCCGGTAATGGTATTCGGGGACGTTGGCCCTCGGCCCCAGGATTTCGGCCAGGAAGGCAAGCGTCTTGCCCATCAAGGAGTCGTGGTTGGGCTGGATGAGGAGGACATAGTCCCGGCTGACGGACATCATCCGTTCGGCCAGGGGCTCGAAGTTCAGGACATGCTCGAGGAGCCCGTCGCTGACGACGAGGTCGTAGCGGTCTTCGATTTCGCTCAAGTCCCGGACGGAGGCGGGCAGCCCTTTCCGGAGGCAGTGGGCCACGGCCTCGGAGGAAATGTCGACCCCGACGGCCTCGACGCCCGCGCTCCGGACGGCGGCCAGAGTGTGGCCCAGGCCGCATCCGACCTCGATCGCCGTCCGGACCGAAACCGTTCCGAGGACGTTCCGGAGGGCCCCGGCCTTGGCTTTGAACATCCACTTTCCGAGGAGGGTGACCGCCCGGCCCTCGGCCGCGCCCTTCCAGCGCCTGTTCCAGAGGGCCGCCGGGCCGCCTTTCGCCGCGCCGTCGGTCGGAGGTTTCATCAGGCGACTCGGGGATGGCAGAGGCCGTAGACCTCGCCGCTGGCGTAGCCGAAATGCTGGAGCCCGTAGACGAGGACGACCAGGGGCCAGAGGCGAGTCGCGCGATGGGCGACGGCCTGCCGCAAGGCCAGCCCGGCCAGCAACGGAAAATAGAGGAGCGGCAGAAGGAAGACCGGGGAAAGCGGAGCGAGGGGGACGGTCAGCATCGCCGCCAGGAAGGCGGGCGGCAGGAGGAAGGACGGATGCCGCATGGCCCGATGCCGCTTCAGAAGCCGGGCCCGCCCTTTGCCGTAGCGGAACATGTTCCGAAGCCATGATTTCGGGGAGGCCCGGAGGTTGTGCCAGACGAACGAGTCGGGAAGGTAGAGGAGCCTCCCCCCGGCCTCGGTCAGGCGGAAGTTGAGGTCGGCGTCCTCGGCCTCGCTCCTCAGGGACTCGTCGAATCCGCCGACGGCGAGGAGGCGTTCTTTCTCGTAGAAGGCGTTGGCCAAGGACAAAGAGGGGACGTAGGCCCTCCGCCGCCGCTGCCGGCCTTGGACGCTGTTGAAGCTTCCGGGATAGGCATCGAGGGCGATCTCGACGGCCCTGACGAACGGGGACGCCCCGGGAGGGGCGATGTTCCTCCCCCCGACCCCGGCCAGGCTCTTTTCGTCCTCCTTGGCCGCGGCGAAATGGCCGGCCAGGAGGGACAGCCAGCCCGGAGGGGCGGCGCAGTCGGCGTCGATGAAAGCG
>VGJF01000409.1 GCA_016867585.1 Candidatus Aminicenantota bacterium
GACTTCACGCCCAGGGGGGACATGTACAGCTTCAGCGCCCAGGCCGACGCGGCGATGGACCCCGACGCCAAATCGCCCTACATCGACGAGTTCACGATCGGCCTCGAGCGGGAGCTTTTCCGCGACTTCAAGCTCGGCGTCCGCTACCTCCGCAAGTGGGACCGGAACCTCCTCGAGAGCGTCGACCTCAACGCCCTGAACTTCGACGCCCTGATGCGCGGAGACGACATCTTCACCGTTTGGACGAACTTCGCCCCGGTCACGGCCGTCGATCCTTTCGACGGAAAAACGGTCACCTTCTGGTCGCGGATTGACTCGTCGAAAGTGACCAAGAATTATTACGCGAATCCCCCGGGAGCGATACGCGATTATGACGGGCTCGAATTGACGGCGACGAAGCGCCTCTCGAACCGGTGGCAGATGTCGGCCTCCTACGTCTACGCCAAGAGCCGCGGCCTCATCGGGACGGACTTCGACGACAGCGCCGCCGGGAGCGGCTACTACAACAACCCCAACGCCCACATCAACGCCGTCGGCAATTTCCCGGCCGAACGGCGCCACCAGTTCAAGCTGAACGGGCTCTGGCAAGGCCCATGGGGGATCAATTTCAGCGGGTATTACCGCTATCTCGAGGGAACCCGGTACGAGCGCCGGGTTCGCAGCCAGGACCTTGGGTTGAGCCTTCCCCAGGGAAATGTGACGATTTACGCGGAAACCCGCGGCCTGCGGAATCTGCCGGCATTGTCCCTTCTCGACCTCAGGGCCGAGAAGGTCTTCCGGCTGCCGGGCCGGTTCGGCCGGGTGGCCGTCTTCGTCGACGCTTTCAACGTCTTCAACGTCAACACGACGACGGCCCTGAACGCCCTTTCGAGCACGACGGTCACGGTCAACAAAATACCCGTGTCGTTCGAAGGAGCCACGGGGATCACCGACCCCCGGGTCTTCCGCCTCGGCTTCCGGTTCGAGTACTAAGCGTAAACGATTTTTCCTCGAAGAGAACGTTTCCCTCCGCGGGGGGAAACGTTCTCTTCTCCTTTCTCCGCGCGGAAGAGTTCGCCGCCGGTGCGCGTTCCGGGCCGTTTCGCGGGCTCGTTTTCGATCGTCAGGAGATCCGTCGGCGGCGCCGGCGACGGCGCCGGGTCAGAAAAAAAGCGCGGCCCGGCCGGCGATTCCTCCGGCGACGGCGAGAAGGAACGCTCCCGACAGGTTCCAGAAAGCCGTGAAGGGGGATTTCTCGAAGAAGTCTTTCTTGAGTTTGGGGAGCAGGGCGATCGTCTTGAGGATCTTGCCGGGCGGGAAGGATTCCTTTTTCCCGACGGCCAGGACGTATTTCCCGGCGTTGTCCGGGCTCGTGACGCGGATCCAGTACGTGCCGGCCTCGATGTCGCGATCTTCCTCCGGCCCCATGAAGTACCGGTCTCCGGCGAAGGGCTCGAAGAACGGCTTCCACGAGAACGACGGGCCGTCGAGCTTGAGGATCGAATTCCCGAGTTCCTCATTCTCGCGGAAAATCTCGGCCGAGACGTCCTTGTCGATGCCGGCGAGGTCGGGAACGAGGACGTTGACGTAGAGCCGGAAGGGGGCCTCGCTCCGGATCCGGCGATTCTTTGTCATTTTCTATTCCCTTCTCGGACCTTCAAACCAAGGCCCGGCCTCGCGTTTCGGGAATCCCCGTCCACATCGCCGCGGCCGCGAGAAAAGCCCCGGAAACGAGGAGAAAGGCCGTCCCGAATCCGCTTGTCTGGGCGAGCGAGCCGATGGCCAGGGGGGCGATCGCCGAGGCGACCCGGCCGATGTTGTAGGTGAAGCCCTGGAGCGTCGCCCGAACGCCGGTCGGGTAGAGCTCGGCCGTCAGGGCGCCGAAAC
>VGJF01000410.1 GCA_016867585.1 Candidatus Aminicenantota bacterium
ATTTCGCCCGATCATCCCGACGTCGTCGCGGCCGTCGAGCGCGAACTCAAAAAGCTTTCTCCGGTCGAGGAACTGGGCAAGCGCCTTTTCTTCGATGAAAAGCTCTCTTCGCCCGAAGGGCAGTCCCGCGCCGTCTGCCATGCCCCCGAAGTCGGGATGACGGGACCCGACGCCGCGGCCGCGGCCAAGGTCGTCCGGGCGGCCGACTACGCGGGCCTCTTCGAGCAGGTCTGGGGGAACGGATCCTTGGCCCCGGAGAAGCCGGCCGATGAGATCTACGTCCTCGTCGCCAAGTCCATCGCCGCGTTCGAGCGTTCGGCCGAGGCCAATCCCTTCTCCTCCAAGTTCGACGACTTCTGGAGGGCGGCGAAAAAGGCGGGGAAAGAGGTCGGCCTCCCCAGAAACCCCGACAATCCCTTTTACCGGATGGGCTCGGAATGGAATTGGGAAAACTACGCGGCCGAGAATCGGGGGAAACACAAGGTTCCGACGCTCCGGAACGTCGATTTGCGGCCGGAGAGCGGCTTCGTCAAGGCGTTCGGCCACAACGGCTTCTTCAAGAGCCTGGAGGACATCGTCCACTTCTACAACGTCCGCGACGTCGAGCCGGGGAAATGGCCGGCCCCGGAGGTTCCGGAGAACGTCAACACCGAGGAGATGGGACAGCTCGGATTGACCGATGAGGACGAGGCGGCCGTCGTCCGGTTCCTGAAAACCCTGTCCGACCGGCTCCGCTGAGCCGGTCAGCGGGAGATGCGATCGAGGCCGTCCATGTAGGGGCGGAGGGCGTCGGGGATCGCCACCGTCCCGTCTTTCCGCTGATAATTCTCGAGAATGGCGGCGACGGTCCGTCCGACGGCCAACCCCGATCCGTTGAGGGTGTGGACGAACTCGGGCTTGGCCTTGGGCTCGCGGCGGAAGCGGATGTTCGACCGGCGGGCCTGGAAATCGCCGCAGTTCGAGCACGACGAGATCTCCATGTAGCCGCCGCGGGAGGGCATCCAGACCTCGAGGTCGTACGTTTTCTGGGAGGCGAACCCCATGTCTCCGGTCGAGAGGGCCACGACCCGGTAGGCCAGGCCCAGCCGTTTGAGGACCTCCTCGCCGCTGGCCGTCATCCACTCGAGCTCGTCGAAGGACGTCTCGGGCCGGGAGAAGACCATCATCTCGACCTTGTTGAACTGGTGCTGGCGGATCAGGCCCCGGATGTCCTTTCCATACGAGCCCGCCTCGCTCCGGAAGCAGGGCGTGTAGGCGGCGAAGCGCCGCGGCAGGACGGTCCCCTCCAGAATCTCGTCGCGGTAGTAATTCGTCAGGGGAACCTCGGCCGTGGGGACGAGATACCATGGCAGGCCTTCGATCTTGAACAGGTCGGCGGCGAATTTGGGGAGGTTTCCCGTCCCGGTCAGGCTCGTCTCGTTGGCGATGAAGGGCGGGAGAACCTCCAGGAAGCCTCGCTCCCGGGTGTGGAGGTCGAGCATGAGGGAGATGAGGGCCCGCTCCATCCGGGCCGCCGCCCCGAGCGAGACCGTGAACCGCGAGCCGGTGATCTTGGCCGCCCGTTCGAAATCGAGAAGCCCGAGGCTCGTCCCGAGGTCCCAGTGGGGAAGGGGTTCGAAATCGAACGGGGGCGGGTCTCCAAAGCGCCGGACCTCGACGTTGGCCGAGGCGTCCGGGCCGACCGGGACGCTGTCGTGGGGCGGGTTGGGGAGGGCCAGGAGGGTCAGACGGATTTTTTCGTCGAGGGCCTTGATCCCGTCCTCAAGGGCCTTGATCTCGTCGCCGACGCCCTTCATCTCGGCGATGATGTCCGAGGCGTCCTCCTTGGCCCGTTTGAGCCGAGCGACGTCTTCCG
>VGJF01000411.1 GCA_016867585.1 Candidatus Aminicenantota bacterium
CCTGACGCTCAAACACTTCGAGGAGTTCTTCCAGCTTCTGCCTTCGAGGGCCGACGGGGACCTGTCCTGGACCGTGGACATGGACGAACGGAAGAAAATCGCGGCCGAGGAAGCCAGGCCTCTCAAGGAGCAATCGCTGGCAAAAAACCGGAAGGCCGCCCAGTGGAATGAGCGCGTCAAGGAGCTGAAAAAGGCCGCTTTGCGGGACGAGAAGGCCATCGAGGAAGCGGAGGCCAAGACGGCGGAATTCGCCCGGGAAGCAAGGGATTTGGCCTCGAAAGCCAGGGAAATCGAGGACTCCGTTTATGACCTCAAGGCCGTCAACCCGCATCGAAAGCCGGAGGTTGACGAGCGGACGCCCGAGGAGCTACTCGATATCATCGAGGCCAAGGGCAGGGAAGTGGCTGCGGCGCTGGCGGCGCTGCGCAAAGCATAGAATCCCTGTTAAAACAGCCGGTTCTGTGGTAAAAAGGGGGTCAAACTTGCCGCCCGGATGACGGCCTGAGAAGCGGCAAGTCCAAGAATATCAGCATGAAAACGACGACGTACAAGTTCGAGACTATTCGCGAGCTCGAAGGCGTCTTCTCGAGCCAAAAGGTCCATCGGCCCCCACGGCTCCGGCGCTACGAGGCCGGGACCGAACTCGAATACGAAATCCGGGGCGTCGTCCCGGACGGCCGGGCCCGGGCCCGCTTCGAGGTCGAGAAGTTCGTCGGCGGCGGCTACGCCGGCCAGGTCTACAAGATCAAGCTGCTCGGGCTCGAGAGCCTCGAAGGCCGGGTCGAAGGATTCGCCGTCGGGCGATCCTATGCCCTCAAGATATTTTTTCCGGCCTCGGGGATCGGCCGCCGCGTTCGCGACGCCTTCTACCGCCTTGGATTCCAGGCCCCCTTCTCGCTCCAGACCCTGGCCGCGGCCGGCCGCTCCCAAGCCCTCTGGCAGAAATTCATCCGGCGGGCGGCCCGGATCGCCTTCGGCCGCGAAGACGCCGTCGTCGACGTCCTGGCGACCCTCCTCGACCGGCGCCTGGGAAGCTACGGCGAAGTCAGCGAATGGGTCGACGGGCGGCTTTGGCGGTTCGAAGTCGACGACGATCTCGACGCCCGGCGGGCCTGGAAGCCGGGCGGACCGGACGAGGGCGTCGGCTCCCCCGAATACCGGACCAAGCGGGAATTCATGGACGGCCTCGTCCGCCTGATGCGGGAGATCGGCGCCGTCGAGCTGGCCCGCCAGTACGAGTGGTGGTCGCTGAAAAGCCAGCCGAACGCCCTGAAGCGGTCGGCCAGCGAACCGGATCCTCGGGCGGGGCTCGTCGCCGTGGACTTCCGGGCGGGGATGGCCTTGATGCCCTTCCTCCCCCAATGCCCGGCCGACGTCAAGCTCATCTTCCAAGGGCTGGGCCGGGGGCGGCTCGTCCAATTCGACAAGGGTGACGTCGGGAAGCTCGAAGCTTACGTCGGCGCGCACCCCACGGCCTTCGGCGGCCTCAAGTCCGCCCTCGAGGAGCTCAAGCGCGAGGACCGCGCCTACCGCGACTCCCTCATCGACGTCGCCTTCCACCATCTCAAGCTGTTCGGGGCGAAGCTCCGCCGGGCCGTCATGGCCGGTTTCCGCGAAAGCTGGCGCGTCCGGAACATGACCGACGACCGGACGTCCGCCTCTCTCGAGAGAAACGGCCTCCTGTCATTCCTCTTCTGGTTCTGGCCACTGCTCGCCCTCTTCTCCCCCCTCCTCTTCCTCTTCGCCTGGCCGGGACGGACGTGGTGGAAATACCCGGTCTGGCTCATGCCCCTCCTCCTCGTCCCGTTCCTCAGAAAGCTCTGGGGCCGGGCCGACCTCCGCCGCCACTACGGC
>VGJF01000412.1 GCA_016867585.1 Candidatus Aminicenantota bacterium
TGGGCGACTTCCTGTAGACCGTGACTTTGTTCCGGGAATCGACGAGGAAAACGACGGCTTCGGCCGGTCCCAGGCCGAGCGCCTGGAATCGCTCGCCGGGCAGGGGGGCATAAACGGCGACGGAGGACTTGTCTTTGGCCGGCACGGGGTAGGCCGCCAGGCGGAGGTCGATCCCCTCCTGGAGATAGGGGGTTCGCCCCTCGGCCAGATCCAGGACGCCGATGAGCTTCTCAAAGGCCGTGTATTCGGAGAACGGCTTGGGGTTGTGGTACCCGCCCTCTCCGATGACGCTGCAGCCCTTGCGATTGACCTTGACCTTGATTTTATGGAACTTGCCGTCGTAGACGGCGGGGATGGAATATCCCAGGACATAGTAGGTTTGCGTCGCGTTCTGGAGGCGGGCGACGGCTTCCCGGAGGTCCATGGTGTAGCTGAAGTACTGGCCGCCCGTCTCGCTCGACATGACCTTGAGGGAGTCGTTCCCGACGGTGTCCCGGGACTTCATCCCCAGGACGTTCTCCTCGGTCGATTGGAAGCCCTCGACGTCGTTCGAGAGCTGGGGACCGGAGACGTTGAAGGCGTAGACCGGGCAGTTCGAGGCCCGGAGCTCCTCGTTGACCTTCTGGAAAAATTCCCGGAGGCGCGAATCCCCGCCCTGGACGGACAGGCCGTCCTGCCATTGGATGATCGCCTCGTGGGTGTTCAGGTTGTCGGGCATGCTGACCGTCGGCGAGCCGAAGAGGGAGGCCCCGGCGATCCCGGAGGAAAAGAGAATCAGGTTCTTGTTGCCGGGGAGATAACGCAGCCCCCGGGCCAGGGCTCGGAGAGAGGTCAGGAAAACCGAGACCGTCTGGTTGTAGTTCGTCAGCCGGTTCTTGGCCTCGGCCGCGGTCAGCTCCCGGATCATTTCCCGGGCGATCTCCTCGCCGGCCCGGGCCGTCGTTTCGGCCGGGGCGGTTTCGGTGTCCATGAATTCCCTGACGTCGCGGACGACGAGGGTGGCCAGCTGCTCCGACCGCCCGAGATGGAGTTTCGTCCCGGCCCCCTCGATCATCTTCCGGATCCGGGCATGGTCCCGGGTGAGGAATTCGTTGATCCGGAGGCCCTGGGCCATGGAGAAGGTGACGATCCCGAGCTCGTCGCCGGGCCGGACATGGTTGTCCAGGAAGTCCAGGGCGGCCCGCCGGGCCTTGACGATGCCGTTGGGCTCGATGAAGGCGTAGTTGAAGACGAAAAAGAACCGCCGGCTGAGGCCGGGTTCGGCGGCCGGTGGGAGGTCAAGCTCGGCCGGGGCGGCGTCCTCCAGGCGATGGACCTCGAAATGCTCGATCTTCCGGGCTTTGCCCTGGTCGGTGATTTCGAAATCGGCCGCCGTGAGGTCGGAGACCGGGTTTCCCTTTTTGTCCACGACGGTCGCCTGGACGAGCTTGAAAAAGACGTCGACGCCCTGGCGGAACCGGAGCTGCGGATTCTCCTGCCCCGCGGCCGGCCCGCCGGGACGGCCGGGGACGGCCGCTCCTCCGAAGAGGACGAATCCCATAACGAGAAAGATGATGACGAAACTCTTTCGATTCATGGCATTCCCCTCCGCGGCTGGTCCGGCCGCAGACGCCTTGCCGGTCCCGCCGCCGTCGACCTTCCCATTATATCACGGCCCGCAAGGTTTACGCGATAGTAAGGCCGACCGACCCGGCAGCTAAACCTCTTCCCAGTTGGCGACCTCGGCCGTGTCTCGGTCGGCTCGGGACGCGTCGCGGTGGGGCTTGATGAGCAGGGCCGGGCCGGGATTCCGGCTTTCGGGGAGGGGGAAGACGTCGCTCGTTCCGCCGAAGGTCTTCCGGAGCTCGGCCAGG
>VGJF01000413.1 GCA_016867585.1 Candidatus Aminicenantota bacterium
CTGGGTCGTCGCCCTCCTGACCGTCCCCGGCGTCGGAGAAGCCCTCCGCACCGCGCCCCGATCGAGCCTGTTCTGGTGCTACGTCTTCGGCCTGATGTGGGGCGTGGGCGGCCTGACCTTCGGCCTGACGATGCGCTACCTCGGGATGTCGCTCGGATACGCCTTGGCCTTGGGCAACACGGCCGCCTTCGGAACGGTCATCCCGCCCCTCTATTTCGGCCAGTTCGGCCTCCTTCTCAAGACGACCTCGGGGCTCGTCACCCTGGGGGGCGTCCTCGTCAGCCTCGCCGGCATCGCCGTCGCCGGGGCGGCGGGGATGGCCAAGGAAAAGCGCCTGACCGAGGCCGAGAAGAAAGCCTCGATCAAGGAATTCGCCTTCCGCAAGGGCTTTATGATCGCCGTCGCCAGCGGGATCATGAGCGCCTGCTTCGCCTTCGGGATCGCCGCCGGGAAGCCGATCGCCGCCCGCGCCCTGGCCGCCGGGACTCCCGCCCTCTGGCAGAACGGTCCCGTCTTCATCGTCATCCTGGCCGGGGGATTCACGACCAACCTCGTCTGGTGCCTCATCCTCTTCCGGAAAAACAGGTCGGCCCGCAACTACGTTGATCGGAAGACGCCGCTTCTAGGGAATTTCTTTTTCGCCGCCCTCGCGGGAGCGACCTGGTATTTCCAGTTCATGTTCTACGGCATGGGCGCGACCAAGATGGGCCGCTACGATTTCTCGAGCTGGTCGATCCACATGGCCTTCATCATCGTTTTCAGCAACATCTGGGGCCTCCTCTTCCGCGAATGGAAAGGCTCGACCGGCCGGATTTATGCCCTCATCGCCACGGGGATTTTGATCCTCGTCCTCTCGACGGTCATCATCGGCGGGGGGAACTTCCTCGCCTCGAAAGGGCGCTGAGCGAATGCCCCGAAACGATAATACGGAAAAAGAAAGGGAAGGACAGGGTATCACGTCCCTCGTTTTTTTATGACGAGCAGAGAACGTGTCATCGCGGCGTTGAACCATCGGGAGCCCGACCGCGTTCCGATCGACTTCGGCGGCTTTCAGACCGGAATTCACCGCGAAGCCTATCGCGATCTGACCGCCCATTTGGGCTATGAGGAAGATGCCGCCATCCTCGACCCCGTCCAGCAGATCGTCAAGCCGAGCGAGAAGGTCCTGGAGCGGTTCCGGGTCGATACGCGCTACGTCTCGGCCCACGGGCCCGAAAGCTTCAAGGGCGGAGTCGTCCAAAACCGAAGGAGCGGCCGGCTCTGGCACGATCTTGGCGACGAGTTCGGCGTCGTCTGGTCGATGCCCGACGACGAGCCGAACTACATGGACATCAGCTTCCATCCCCTGGCCGAGGCGACGATCGAGGACCTCGCCGAATATCCTTTCCCGAACGGGGCCGACCCGACGCGCTTCGCCGGCGTTCGGGAAGAAGCCCTCCGTCTCCGCCGCGATACGCCCTATGCCCTTTGCACGGGGATCTCCGGCGTCGTCTACGAGATCTGCTGGTACATGCGCGGCCTGGAGAGGTGGTTCGAGGATTTGATCGAGCGTCCGGCCTTTTGCGAGGCTCTCCTCGACAGGATTCTGCACTATTGGCTCGATTTCGAGACCGGCTTCATGAAGGCCGTCGGCGACATCGTCGACGTCGTCATGATCGGCGACGACCTGGCCGGCCAGGACGGTCCGCTCTTCTCCCCCGTTCTTTACCGCAGAATCGTCATGCCGCGGCAAAAACAGCTCGTCCGGCATCTTCGCTCCCTCACCCGGGCGAAAATCTGGTACCACACCTGCGGCGACGCCTCGGCCCTCATTCCCGACCTCATCGACAACGGGATCGACGTCCTGAA
>VGJF01000414.1 GCA_016867585.1 Candidatus Aminicenantota bacterium
TAGACGCAAGCGACGTTGTAGAGGACCATGGAATCCCGGGGCTCGATGTCCAGGGCGCGCCCGGCCCATTCCAGGCCGCGGTCGACCTCGCCGAGGGCGACGAGGCCGTTGGCCCCCATGTAGAAGGCTCGGGCGTCGTCGGGATTGAGCTGGAGATGTTCCTCGGCCAGGGCGATCCCCTTCCGGCGCGAGACGGCGGCCTGGTCGGGCCGGCCCAGGTCGTCGTAGATCTGGGCAACGAGGAGGGGCGACTGGTAATCCTCTGGCCGGACGCGGCCGGCCTCCTCGTACTCATGGATCGCCTCTTCGAACTTCCCCCGGGCGAAGCAGTCCCGGGCGTAGAAATAGCGGGCCTCGAAGAGGTCGGGATTGAGGCGGATGGCCTGCTGAAAGGCCGCTTCGGCCTCCTCGTGTTTGCCGCTCAGGCTCAAGGTCATCCCCAGGGAGGCAGAGGCTTCGGCCGAATTCGGGTCGAGCTCCACGGCTTTCGCGGCCGCGGCCGCCGCCCGGTCGAGGTCGCCCTTGTTCCGCCCGTCGAAAAGATAGAGGTAGGAGCTGCAGTCGGCCAGGCCGGCGCAGGCCCGGGCGAAGGTCGGATCGAGGGCGATGGCCCGGTCGAAAAGTCCCCGGGCGAAGGTGATGTTCCGCTTGTCGTACTTGTAGAAGAACTTCCGCCCCCGGAGGTAAAAATCGTAAGCGTCGGCGTCGGGCGGAGTCGCCGTCCGCAGGGCGGCCCGCTCCTTGGCGTTCAGGGTCATCTGGAGGGCTTCGACGACCTGTTCGGCGATCTCGTCTTGGATGGCGAAGACATCCCGCATTTCGCGGTCGTACCGCTCGGCCCAGAGGCGGAAGCCGTCGGCCGCGTCGATGAGCTCGACCGTGATCCGCAGGCGTTTTCCCGATTTGCGGACGCTCCCGTCGAGAATCGTCCCCACGTTCAGGCGCTCCCCGATCTCGCCGACCGGCAGGCCCTCGGCCTTGAGCCGGAAAGCCGTCGGTCGCGAAGCCACCCGCAGGCCCTTGATCTTCCCCAGGGCGATCATGATCTCCTCGGCGAGCCCTTCGCAGAAGTAGTCTTGGTCGTGCCCCGGACTCATGTCGGTGAACGACAGGACGGCGATCGAGCGGTCGCCGCCCGGAGGGATCGACCCGAGGTCGATCCCGACCTCTCGGAGCCTCCGGGCGAGGTCGTCGACCGTCGGCCAGCGCCGGCGGGGGTCCTTTTCCAGGCAGGTCATGATGAGCCTTCCCAGCCGGAGGGGAAGGCCGGGATTGAGTTTTGTCGGCTGAGGGGGGGAGTCGCGGAGGATGCTGGAAATCAGGACGGCCGGGTTTTCGGCCTCGAACGGCTTCCGTCCCGTTGCCATTTCAAAGAGGATGACGCCGAGGGAATAGATGTCGGAGCGGTGGTCGACCGGGAGCCCTTGGATTTGTTCGGGAGACATGTAGGCCAGGGTTCCCGTGATCCCGTGGTCGATCTGGGCGGTCAGCGTCCGGTCGAAGGAAACATCCGGACCCGGCTGGCGGGAGACTTGCCGGGCCAGGCCGAAATCGAGGACCTTGACCCGGCCGCTGTCGCCGACCATGATGTTGCCGGATTTCAAGTCCCGGTGGGTGATCGCCTGGGCGTGGGCCGAAGAGACCGCCTCGCAGACCGCGGCCGCGATGTCGAGGAGCCGGGCCAGAGGCAGACGCTCCCCGATGAGGATTTCGGCCAGGGTCCGGCCGCGGATGAGCTCCATGGTGATGAAGCGGAGGCTGTCGGCGGCCTCGACGGAATAGATCGTGATGATGTTGGGATGGTTCAGGGCGG
>VGJF01000415.1 GCA_016867585.1 Candidatus Aminicenantota bacterium
TGGGGCGAACACGGAATACTTTAAGTCCCAACTCAAAAAAATCCAGGCCGAAATCGAGGCCAAGAAAAAATAGCCGGCGGCGATAGGGGTCAGGACCGGCCGTAGAGGTCGTCGAGGCGGATGATGTCGTCTTCGCCCGACTGTCCCAGCCAGAGCTCCATGACCCTGGCCGGGCGGTCGCCGACGCCCCGGAGGCGATGGGGCGTTTGACGGGGGATGAAGACCTCTTCGTCGGCCCGGGGCCGCCAGACCCTGTCCCCGACCGTGACCTCGAGGCCCTCGTCGAGGACGACCCAGAACTCGGCCCGGCGGCGGTGGAACTGGAGGGAGAGCGAGGAGCCGGGGTTGACGGTGATGATCTTCAGGCTGCCCGCCCTCTCGTGAGGGTAGACGCGGAACTTCCCCCAGGGGCGGATGTCCTCGGCGATGAGGCCGCGGACCTCGCCCTCCTCGTCAGAAGGGGACATCGTCTCCGCCCTCGTCCCCGCCGCCGTGCTCCTCGTCGGCCGGGAATTCGGCCGGGGCGGCCGAGGGCTCGGGATACCCGGGCTCGGGCTCGTGGGGGCGCGGGGCCTGCGGCTCGCGGGGGCCGAGGAGGACGATGTTGAAGGCCTCGACCTCGGTCGAAGAGCGCTTGTTGCCGTCCCGGTCCTGCCAGCTCCGCGTCCGGAGCTTGCCCTCGACGAGGATCTGCTTTCCCTGGTCGAGCATCCGCTCGCAGAACTCGGCCAGCTTGCCCCAGGCGACGATGCGGTGCCATTCGGTCCGGATCGTCGCCTCGTTGGTCTGGGTGTTGTAGAACCGCTCGTTCGTGGCCAGGCTGAAGCGGGCGATCGACCGGTCCCGCTGGGGGATGAGCCGGATCTCCGGCCTCTGGCCCAGGCGGCCGATGAGGAGGACTTTATTCAGGCTGTTGACGTCTCTCATTGTTTTCCCGTGAGTTCCTTGATTTTTTGCTGGGCGTGCTTGGCCTCCTCCTCCAGGGGGAACTTCGAGACGAGGAGCTTGAGGACGGCCACGGCTTCGTCCTTTTTCTTCAATTCGGCCAGGGCGTAGCCCTTCTTGAGATAGGCGACCGCGATCCGGTTCCCCCCCGGATGGGAGACGATGAGTTCGTCCAGGGCTTCGACGGCCGGGGCGAATTTTTTCTGGCTGTAGAGGCACTCGCCGATGTAATACAGGGCGTCGTCGGCCAGGGGGCTCGAGGAGTTCTGCTCCCGGTAGAGCTTGAAGCCGTCCAGGGCGAGGTCGTAATTCCCCTTTTCGAAATCGGCCATAGAGGTCCGGTAGAGCTCGTTGGCGTTCAGGGTCGCGGGCGGGGGGGGGACGGCCGTGTCCTTCTTCTCGGCCGGCTTGGCCGCGGAGTCGGAGGCCGGCTTGCCCCCCGGGGGGGGGTCCTCGGGCTTGCCGCCCGGCGGCTGGAGTCCGGGCTCCGGCCGGCTCTTCAGGCTTTGGACGTCCTCGGCCAGCCGAAGAAGCTGGCCCTCGATCTGGCCCAGGAGCTCCATGATCGCCTGGACTTGGGGGGGGACGGTCCGCAGGTTTTCCTGCGCCCGGGCCTGCTCGGCTTGGAAGAGCTTGAACTGGGCGGCCAGGTCCCGGACCTGGTCCCGGAGGAGGCGAAAGTCGTCGGCCGTCTGGTCGAGGCGCTTCTCGAACCGGGCGAATTGCTGCTTGAGGAGCTGGACGTCCTCATACATGAGCTCGTAGGCCTTCTTCGACCGGTCCTGGGGTCCGGCGCCAAGGGACAGGGCGAGGCCGAGCCAAAGCCCCCAAAAGCGCTTCATCAGGGCG
>VGJF01000416.1 GCA_016867585.1 Candidatus Aminicenantota bacterium
GAACTCTTCCGGCCCCTTGGCTTTTCCCCGGCGGAGGACGTGCTCCTTGAAGAAGATGTGGGTTCCCGAGTTGACTTCGCGCGAGAGGAGGACGATCGGCCGGTCCGGGCCGCCGACGGCCTTCCAGCGCCGGATCTGTCCCAGGAAAATCTGGCGGAGCTCCTCCATCGTCATCCGGTCGATGGGGTTGGAGGGATGGACGACGACGATGATCCCGTCGAGGGCGACGATTTCCTCGTGAATGACGAAGCCCTTGGCCTTGGCCTGCTCGATTTCTTTCTCCTCGAGGGCCCGGGACGATTCGGCGATGTGCCCCGTCCCGCTGATGAGGGAGGCGATGCCGGTCCCCGACCCGCCTCCGGTGACGGCGACGTTGATGCCGGGATGATGCCGGGCGAAGGCCTCCGCCCAGGCCTGGCCGAGGTTGACCATGGTGTCCGAGCCCTTGATCTGGAGGGTCGTCGTTTTCTGGGCGTAAGGGGCGGCCGGGGGGAGGAGGGCCGCCCCTCCGGCGATGGCGGCCAAAAAGGCCGCGGCCGCGATCGACGGCCTTCCGCGCCTATTGTGACTTCTCATCTCCTCGGGGGATTCCGCCCTCCGCCCGCGGAGGGGGAATGAAGAGGGCCGATTATAACGGCCCTCTTCCCGTCCTGTCAAATTCCCGGAGCCTTCACGCCGTCTTCATCCGCTCTTCATCCGGCCGCGGTATCCTTCGCCCGACCGTAGGCCGGCCGCGGGACTTGCGAAGGGGGAGGAATTATCCGACAATAAGGGGCACGGCCGGAGGACGCGGCCGCGGGAGGCGCTCATGGAACGATTGTTCGACGAAGAATTGACCCATTTGAAGGAGAAGCTTCTCCGGATGGCCGCCCATGTCGAGGAGGCCGTCGAGCTGGCCATCGAAGCCCTAACCGAGCGGAAGGAGGAGCCGGCCCGCGAAATCCTCAAGCGCGAGGAGACGATCAACCTCCTCGACGTCGAGATCGACGAGACCTGCCTCCGCCTCCTCGCCCTCCGCCAGCCGATGGCCGGGGACCTCCGCTTCATCACTTCGGCCATGAAGATCGGCAGCGACCTCGAGCGGATGGGCGACCTCTCGGTCAACGTCGCCGAGCAGGCCCTCGACCTGGCCAAGCTGCCCCTCCTGAAGCCGCTCATCGACATCCCCCGGCTGGCCCGCCTCGTCCAGGCCATGGTCCGCGATTCCCTCAGCGCCTTCATCACCCGCGACGAAGCTCTCGCCCGGAACGTGTGCGAGCGGGACGACGAGGTCGACGCCCTGGACGACCAGATCTTCCGAGAGCTTCTGACCTACATGATGCAGGATCCGGCGACGATCGCCCGGGCCGTGGCCCTCCTTCTCGTCAGCCGGAACCTCGAGCGGATCGCCGACCACGCGACGAACATCGGCGAGGACGTCATCTATCTCGTCCGCGGCAAGACGATCAAGCACCACATCGACAAGAAGAGGGAATACGGCTGTTTCCCCGTCCCCCCCCCGCCGAAGGCGGCCGTCTGACCCTCGGCGCTCCCTCTCACGGCCACAGTCCTTGAACTTCCCACGTTCGAGGTTCGCTATCGTATTTTCCCTGGGGCGTGTCGTGCGGCGGCAGGACCCGTCCTCGTGACCCCGTAGCGGAGGGGGGTCCCATCGGCGTGGCCGATGGGGGGAACCGACGGGACTGGTTCCCCGGGGCCGGGGTTAGAGGATGGTCTTGTCGCCGCGACACGCCCCGAGAATCATCAGTGTTTACGAGAGCCGGAGT
>VGJF01000417.1 GCA_016867585.1 Candidatus Aminicenantota bacterium
CGTGCCCGACCCCGGAATCCGGGATCCCGGCCACGAAGTCGACGGCCACCGGATAGCGGCGGGCGAGCATCGCTCCGCACCGGTAGCGGGCCTCCTCGACGTTGATCCCCTCGTAACTCGAGGCCGGATAGCCGTAGTAGACCCAGAGAAAGGCGCATATCTGGAGGACGTCGCGGGGAGGGACGCGCTCTTCGATCCCATCGGGGGACAGGAAGACGACCTCGCCCGGGCCTAGGTCGCGGACGACGTTGTAGCCGAGGTTCGGGAAGGCGCACGTTTCCATCGTCGCGGCGAAAGCCTCCTCCCCTTTCCGTCCCAGGACGACGGGGATCCGTCCGTACCGGTCCCGGGCGGCATAGATCCCTTTCGAGGTCAGGATGAGGACCGAGCACGACCCCTCGACGAAGTCCTGGAGGCTGCGAAGGCCGGCTTCGAAGCTGTCCTCCTGGTTGATGATCGCCGCGGCGAGCTCGGTCGGGTTGACCCCCCCGGCATAGGTCTCGGCGAAATGCATCCGCCGCTGGCGGAAAGCGTGCCGGACGAGGGCCTCGGCGTTCTTCAGGGCGGCCACGGTCGCGATGGCGTAGGACCCGAGATGGGAATGGATGAAGATCGGCTGGTCGTCGGTGTCGCTGATGACCCCGATCCCGAGGGGCGACCGGAGGCGCTCGATCTCGTCGTCGAACTTGGAGCGGAAGGGGGCGTTTTCGATGTTGTGGATGGTCCGGACGATCCCCTCGGGCCGGACGACGGCCACTCCGCCGCGCCGGGTGCCGAGATGGGAGTGATAATCCGTCCCGTAGAACAGGTCCGCGATGCCGTCCTGCTTCGCCGCGACCCCGAAGAAACCGCCCATGGACGTCTCCTCTAAGGACTATCTTATTCCCCGCCGGTTTTCAGTCAAGATCGGGAAGATTTTGGTATAATCGACGTATCAAGAAGTGGAGGAATCCATGAGAAAGACGCTTCTCGTCGGGATATCGGCTTTTCTGGCCGCCCTGGCCCCGGCCGCGGGAGCATCCGGGGCCGGCGATGATGTCGTCGCCAGTCTTTGGGCGAGCGCCGCCCCGGCGATCGACGGCGCCTCCAAGGATTGGGAGGGAACGTCCTTGGCTCGATGGGACAAGGGGGAAGTCGACTACGCCTTCCGGAACGACGCCGAAAATCTCTACATCCTGTTTGTCTTCCGGAATCCAAAGTTCCGGAGCACGGTCGAGCAGCTCGGCCTGAACCTCTACTTCAACCTCGAGGGGAAAAAGAACAAGGATTACGCCATCCTTTTCCTGAAGAAACAGATGACGGCCGAAGAGGCCATCGCCTACCTGGACCGCCAGACGCCCCTGTCCGATGACCAAAAAACGCAGATGCGGGCCAAGGACGCCTACAACGTCTATTACCACCAGGTCTCGAACAAGAACGCTAAAAGCGGCGGCCTCCCCCCCGGGGTCTTCCCCCGGCCGGCCCTATTCAAGGTCGCCCCCGAGGAAAAGTCCTTGGTCTATGAGGTCTCGGTCCCCCTGGCCCGGATCCACGAACTGGCGGCCGGAGTCGGGGCGGAGCCGGGAAAGACGGTCATGGTCGGTTTCGAGTGGGGCGGGCCGACCGAGGCCCAGCGGAAACAGGCCGCCCGGGCGGCCGGAAGCGCCGGCATCGCCAACGAGCAAATCACGCGGGGAGGCGACATCGAGTCGATGACCAAGACGGGAGGAGGGCGCGTCCCGCCGAAATACTCCTTCTGGGCCGGGAT
>VGJF01000418.1 GCA_016867585.1 Candidatus Aminicenantota bacterium
AAAGGGATGGGCGATCCGGATCCCGTCGAAATAGAATCCGACCTCGTCGGGGGCCCCGCCCCGGATGAGAAGGCTCGAGGCGTCGGGAGGCGCATTCACGCCCGGAAGGATATGGCTGGCGTAGAGGGGATCGGCGGCCGCCCCCGGCAGGGTGTAGACTTCCATCTTGGTCAGGCTGACGGTCTTGGGATTCTTTTCGTCGGAGACGACGGCGTCGGCCGTCACCGTGACCTCCTGGACGGCGAGAGGCTCGAGGTCGAACTCGACCTTGAGGCTCGTCCCGGCTTCGGCCTCGATTTCCTTTTTCCGGTATCCGATGAGCCAGACGGTCAGGCGGACGCGGGGGCCGGACAACGGAGGAAGGGCGATCTTGAAACGGCCGCGTCCGTCGGCCGAAATGCCGGAGCCTCCCGCGACGAGGACGAAGGCCGGGAGGGGCTCTTTGGTCTCCCGGTCGAGAATCGTTCCCTCGATGAAAGACATCTCCTGGGCGGCGATCGTCCCGGCGGTCAGGGCGACGAGGAGGACGAGGGCGGAAGTCGGCTTCACTTTTTGTCCAGGGAGGCGAGTTCGGAGCGGGCCCAACCGAAATCGGGATTGACGGCCAGCGTTTTCTCGAACATCGCTCTCGCCTTGGCCGGGTCGTTTTTCGCCCTGTAAACGAGGCCGAGATACAGGAACGCCTCGTCCTTTCCCCAATCGGGTTTCATCGGGTCGGTCACGTTTTCCTTGGCGAACAAGGCCTCGGCTTTTTCGAGAGAGGGGAGGGCCGTGTCGGGGCCGCCGCCGAAGGCTTCGGGGACATAGAGCCAATAGATCCCTTTCAAGAGGTGGACGCGCGGATTGGCGGGCTCCTTCGCCTCGGCCTGGCCGAAGGACCGGGCGCTTTTCGCCCCCAGGGCCATGGCCCGGTCGGGATGGAGGGCGATCTCGAGCCCGAGGAGATATCCGTAGAGGGCCAAGGATTCGCCCGAATCGGGGGAAGAGGCCAGGACTCGTTCTAGATACTGTTGTCCCTCGGCGATCATCCGTCCGGCCTCGGCCGTGTCTCCGGAAATGAAGGCGAAGGTCGCGAGCCGGTAGTCGGCCAGAGCGACATAGTAGGCCGGGCCCGCTTGATTCGTCTTGGTTTCGAGCATGGCCCCGAGGAATTGATCCCGGGCCGATTTGCAGGCTTCCGTGTCGCGCCGGTTGACTCCCTCTCGGAGCTTGGCTTTTGCGTCCGTGATGAGCTTGGATAGGGGAGAGGAAGCCTGGAAAAAGTGGGCGGAAGGGAAAGAGTCGGACGGCGAAACCCAAAAGCCGAAACCGCCAATCATGAACACGGGCGCGAGAATTCGCGAACATTTCGTTTTCATGTTTCCTCCTGAAACCGGGCCTCGCCTATCTTCCGGGCGGGAGATAGCCTTCCAGAGCCTTAACGTAGCGGGCGAAGGCGGCCCGCCCTTTCTCGGTCAGCGAGCACGTCGTCAGCGGCTTTCGGCCCGAAAACGACTTCTTGACGGCGATATAGCCGGCCTCTTCGAGCTTGACGAGGTGGGTGCTCAGGTTGCCGTCCGTCGCGCCGGTCGATTTCTTGAGATAGTTAAAATCGGCCTTCTCGGCCGCGAGAAGGATCGACAGGACGGCCAGCCGGACCTGGGAATGGATGACCGGGTCGAGCGGCTCGAAAAGGTCGGGGGTCATGAGTTTTTCTTGGAGCGTGC
>VGJF01000419.1 GCA_016867585.1 Candidatus Aminicenantota bacterium
CCGATCCGGTCGCTGACCTCGACGGCCACGACCTTCCGGGATTTGACCTTGTATCCGAGAGTCCGGAGGGCGGACTCCGTCTTCTTCGGGTCCGAGGTCAGAAGGCGGAAATGCCCCTCGTCCTCCTGCGTGTAAGCCGATAAGGCTCTGAGGTTGACGCCCGCGTTGGCCAGAGTTCCGAGGACCCGGCCGAGGATGCCCGACTCGTTGGGCGTGATGACGTGAAGTTCGGTCTCCAGGCTCACCTTTTGCACGGCGGCATCTCCTTAGGCCGGAGATTATAACAAAACCTCCCCGATTTTGGTAGGAGAGCGGCCGATTTCGCTTGACAAAGAGCTTATTTTGGCTATGTTATTGTCTTGAATCGTTAACAAGAGGATCGCGGGAGGAATATCCCGGTTTGAAAAGGAGGCCATGATGCGTTCCAAGCGGATGACGGCATTTCTCGTCCTTTGGCTGGCGGTGTGCCTTGTCTCGTCCTTCGCCCAGACGAAGAAATGGCGACAGACGGGGGCGAATACCTTCGCCCGGGTCAAAGGCCAGATTCCGACGGGCGAGGTCATGAAGATGCTGGCCGACAAATACGCGGCCGACATCAAGGTCGGTTTCGATCAGGCCGGGGAGGGGGGCCTGTTTCTTCCGTTCATGGACGCTCTCAAGGCCGCGAAATTCTCCGACAAGGCCATGCCCGTCGGATCGACCTTCCCGTGGATGATGTTCCGGGTCAACAACAAGGTCCGGGTCTGGCACAACGTCGAATGGGCCGGCCGCAAGCCGCTCGAGGTCTTCGCCTTCGAGGTCGAACGGGAGTCGAAAATATATGAGTTCGTCATCCCTCGTCCGTGCGGGAACATCGCCTTGGCCGGAGTCCGGGAAGCCAAGAAGCCCGTTCCCCCGGCCGTCTGCGCGGTCGTCGTCAGTCCGGCCAAAGCCAACCTCGGCGAGCCGATCACGGTCGACATGAGCGGGACGCAGAACGCCGCCTCCATGAGCGTCGAGATCTTCGACGCCCTCGGCCAGAAGGTCGGGACCCACGCCTTCACCCCGGCCGCGCCGAAATGGCAGACGAGATTCGACCGGCCGGGCGAATACGTCTTCCGGGCGAAAGCGGTCAACGCCGAGGGGCTGGCCTCCACGAACCCCTGCGGGGCCAAGGTCTTCATCAACACCCCTCCCGTCTGTAAGCTTTGGACCTCCTGCCTGCCCTGCGAGGACTATGTCGGGAAGCCGATCACCTTCGACGTCAACGGGTCGACGGACGTCG
Source organism: Candidatus Aminicenantota bacterium (assembly GCA_016867585.1). Taxonomy (GTDB): domain Bacteria; phylum Acidobacteriota; class Aminicenantia; order Aminicenantales; family UBA4085; genus JAAZPG01. Next base: position 1,265 of record VGJF01000419.1, read on the forward strand.
ACGGCCAGGTCGTCAAGGCCGTTTTCGAAATCCTCGATGCCGGAGGCGCGGTCATCGATACGTACACGGCCTCCCAAAAGCCCTTGACCTGGCAGAAAGTCTTCAACAAGCCCGGAATGTACACCGTCAGTGCCGTCGTCTTCGACGACATGGGCGCCGCTTCGGCGAACACCGACCCCTGCCGCCTGTCCTTCGAGGTCACCCAGAAAAAATTCTTCTACCTCGCCGAGGTCGGCGGGATGCTCGCCCGGGGGACGTATACGGGCTATCTGTTCGGGCGGCTGGGGATGCTGTGGAGACTGGTCCCCGACGCCCTCGATTTCGTCTTGACCATGGGGCCGGCGTTTTCTCTGATCGGCGAACCCTGGAAGGTCGTCTTCCTGGCCAACGCCTTGGCCAACGTCCATCTCGGCCCGGCCGTGTTCCTCGGGGCCGGTC
>VGJF01000420.1 GCA_016867585.1 Candidatus Aminicenantota bacterium
GACGAGCCGGGCCAGGTCGAGCTGGAACCACTGGGCGATGTTCCGGTTGATGAGGTCGCTGGCAAAGAAAAACAGGAGGAGGGCCGGGATGAAGGACAGGGCCGTGAAGAAGATGACGAGCTTCGTCTTGAAATGGGCCCCCGGGACCTTGCGCCGGCGCTCGAGATAGAGTTTGACGAGGTTGCGGCCGAGGACGAAGAAGAGGATGAGGGCCAGGAGGACGACGATGAATTGGAGGGCCGTGAGGAGGATGTTCGTCACCCGTCCCGGCGAGAACTCGGACGACTGGCGGATGAAGACGTCGATGACGAAGAAGAGGACGACGAGAAGGGCGATGATCCCCCCGACGATCCGGGAGCCCTTCTTCTGCCGCTCTTCCCGGCGCTCTTCCATCGGCGGCTCACCGCTCCGGCGCGGCCGCCGCCGCGTCCGTCTCTCGGAGGAAAGTCGAGAGGTTGTCCGGGGTGATCCGGATGTCGGTCCGGACGGCGCCCGACGGACCGAGGGGAAGGGCCGGACGGCCGTTGATCTTCATCCCGACTCCGCCGGCGTTGCCGGTGTGGAGAACGAAGACCTCCTCGGCTTCGAGGCGGACGACGTCCCCGGCTCGGCGGATCCCCTCCAGGACGACTTGGCCGTCCGCCGTGACGCGCATCCATGTTTCGGCCGAGAATTCGAGGTCGAGGCGAAGGCGGACGGCCGGCGCTTCGGCGAGTTCTTCGGGGACGGGCGGCGCGGCGGCCTCGGGCACGGCGAAACTCGCCGGTTTCGGGACCACGGGAAGCTCCGGGCGCCGCGGGCGAAAGAGGAAGAAGGCGGCCGCGGCGGCGCCGGCGAGGACGGCGAGGAAGACGGCGGCCCTGCGGGGAGAAAGGCGCCTCCGCCGGGCGGGCCGGTCGACGATCTGCCGGCCGGCTCTATTTCCGGACTCCGCGGCTTCGGCCGCTTGGCGGACCAGGACCTCGTGGTGGTATTTGTTCAGGAAATAATCCTCATCGGCGCCGATCGTCCGGCAGTAAGCCCGGACGATGCCCTTGATGAAGAACGGGCCGGGGAGCCGGGCCCAACGGCCGGCTTCGAGGTCTTCGAGGAGGCGGAGCGAGACCTTCGTCGAGGCGGCGATTTCCGGCAAGGGGACGGCCCGGAGCTCGCGTTCCCGTTTGAGGTCTTCTCCGAGACTCGTCATCGGCGCGGGAATTGTATCAAATCTTGAGGAGGCGGGCCAGGGAGAAGGCGCTTCCCAGGAGGCCCGCTCCTCCGCCGGCGGCGACAAGGCCGAGGGCTTGGGGCAGGCTCAGGGCCCGGAATCCGAAGAGCTCGCCGATCGGTCCCAAGGCCCCCCCGGCGAAGGCCGGGAAGAGGCGGGAGGCCGCGGCGGTGAGAACCAGGGCGATCGCGCTCCCGAGAACGCCGATCAGGAGGCCCTCGAGGAGATACGGGCCGCGGACGCAGGCCTTCGTCGCCCCGACGAGGCGTAGGATTTCGATCTCGTCCCGACGGGCGATGATGTTCAGGCTGATGACGCCCGAGATGACGACCACGGCCGCCAAGATGAGCAGGCCTCCGAATCCCAGACCGACGGCTTCGGCCAAACGGCCGATGCTCCGGATGCGCTCGGCCCCCTCCCGGTTGAAGACGGCGTCTTCGACCCCGGGATGGCCGCGGATCTCGGCCATGAACGCCTG
>VGJF01000421.1 GCA_016867585.1 Candidatus Aminicenantota bacterium
GATCCGCTCGATATCGGCTCCCGTTCGGGCCAGCTCGACGGCGGCCGCGTTTTTTTCGATGCTCTTCGTCATGGCCTCGAGGAGCTGGAAAGCTTGCCGGGCGCACTTGTCCGGGTAGAGATAGCTTTGGATGAAAAGCGCCACGACCTGGACGTCGACATGCCCCTCGCGCAGCCGGGGGATGTCAACGTGGCCTCCGGGAAGCCGGTCGCCGATGTCCAGGCCTTCGTAGAGGACCCGGTAGGAAAGGTCGTTGTGACAATCCCAGACGAGGGCCTCGCGGTGGAGTTTCTCAACCTCGTCGGCCGCCGGGCGGGGCTGCGCCGAGATGCGGATGAGCCCGGTCCCCGCGGCGGCCAGAACGATCAGGATTCCCAAAGAAAGGCCCGGGATTCGCTTCATGAAGACCGCCTTTCCCTTCCGCCCGTTTCGCCGCGGGGCGGAGGTCTCAGAGTCGCTTCCCCTTTTCGATATCGGCCAGAGTCAGGGAATCGTAGCATTCGAAGGGGAGACCGGCCTCGGCGGCGAAGGCCTTGAGCTTGCCGAGGTGGTCGCCGAAAGCGGTCATGGGGTGGTTCGAATTGAGGTGCCATTCGATCCGGCCGCACAGCCGGATGTACCAGTGAGGCCACTCTCCGTTGCAGCGGCGCGACCGCTCCTTCCAGACGGCCTCGTCGGGGACGTCGGTCACGCCTCGGCCGGCGGCGAGATAGAGTTTGTGATCGCGATAGGAGAACCGGGCCCAGGTCACGACCCCCGGAACGCGGACGACGACCGAGCTCGTCCCTCCGCCGTGTTTGAAGTACATCGGCGTCTGCCGCTCGGACCAGGCTCCGTCCAGGGAGTCGTGGCGGCCGTGGGCAAAGAAGGGGGCCAGGGCCCCGGAATTGACGAACCAGTAGAGCCCTTCCTTTTCGTCCCAGTAGCGGAAATCGTTGAACCCGGCCGGCTCCCCGCCGTTGAGGAGCTTGAGGACTTGCATGGTCAAGGCCGCGCCGTCGTCGGCCTCGGTCGCGGCGACGACGGTCTCGCCGTCGGACGACGGGCGAAGGCGGTTGTTGAGGAGGCCGAGACTGAGGTCGGTCGCCGGGTAATGCTCGACCCAGTCGAGCTGGTCCTGGACGCCGAGGAAGTCGAGGCCGAATCGCCGCTTCAACTCGAGGAGGGCATGATAGACCTTCATCTGAAAGAGGACCATGTCCCGGGTCAGGTCCTGGGCCGGGTCCGTCCCGAATTCGATCCGCATCCCCTGGTCGAGGAGGAAGAGGAGGGATGCCTCGGCCTGCCGGTCGGAAACGGCCTCGGCCATCTTGAGGAGGCGGAGGCCGTCGAAGCCCTCCCGGGCGAGGCCGAAAACGGACAGGAAATCCGCTTCGGAGATCTTGTTCCACATCTGCATCGACCGCGGGCCGACGGCGCCGTAGATCATCCCTTTCAAGGCCGATACGGCCTGTTCGGCCGCGGCCGCGTCCTCGGCCGTCACGGCGACCTCGACCGGGTTGGGAGAAGGGAAAACGTAGGCTCCCGTCTTGAGAAACGTTTCCAGGGGGCCGGCGTATGTTTCGGGCTTTTCGAATTCCTCGACGAAAAGCCGCGAGGTCTTGATCCCGACCTGGGCCGTGCCCGCGACGGCGGCCAGGAGGCCGACGGCCCCCGGGAAGTCCGGAATCGCGCTGCCGAGCATC
>VGJF01000422.1 GCA_016867585.1 Candidatus Aminicenantota bacterium
CGAGCCGGCGCCGGGGCCGGCGGTCATCCGTATTGGCGTTTGTCATCGAGAATATCTCCCTCCCGCCAGGCCCGGGCCCAGTCGTCGACGAGGAAGACGAGGGACCCGCCGTCGGCGGTCGAGCAAATGACCCGGACGAGGCCGGCGTTGATGATCATCTTCTTGCAGATGAAGCAGGGAAAGGCGTCGATCGGACGGCCGTCGGCCGACTCCATGCCGTAGATGACGATATCGCCGCCGAGGAGGCTGACCCCGGCCCGGGCGGCGTTGATGATCGCGTTCTGCTCGGCATGGACGCTCCGGCAGAGCTCGTAGCGCTGGCCGTGGGGAATCCCGAGATGGTCGCGGAGGCAGCGGCCGTGCTCGAGGCTGTCCCGGGTCTTGCGGGGCGCGCCGACATAGCCGGTGGATATGATCTGGTCGTCGCGGACGATGAGGGCCCCGATCGACCGGCGCCAGCAGGTGCTCCGCCTCGAGACCTCGCGGGCGATCCCGAGATAATAGTCTTCCTTGGAGATGCGGGGGGGGGTCATAAGATCTCCTCCAGTCGCCGATGGAGCTCCGCGATCGTCCCGTCGTTCCAGATCCTGATGTCGGCCAGGGCCAGGCAGGCGTCCAGCTGCTGGGCTTCGGGGTCGCGTCCCCGCTCCTCGTCCTCCTTGGCCAGGAAGGCCTCGAGCGAAACGGCCGATTCGTCGCGCCCCCGTTTCCGAACCCGCTCGAAGCGGAGCGCGGGCGGGGCGTCGATGGCCAGGAGGACGAATCCGTCCTGCCGCCTGAGGGCGGCGACCTCGGACGGATTGCGAATGCTGTCGATGACCGTCCGGCCGGCAATGGTCTCGAGGACGATCCGGGCCAGGATGTCGGGGCCGTGGTCGCGGCGGAGGGCATTGCCCTTGGCGATGAGGTTCTCCCGGCTCGGCTCCCGGCCTTCGGCCCTCAGCCCCTCCCGGATGACATCGGACAGCGAGGCGTAGGCATAGCCTCGAGAGACGAGGTAGGCGGCCGCCTCGCCTTTCCCGGCGCCGTTCGTTCCGGTGAGACCGATGAGCCGGGTTTTCCAAATGGGGGACACTTGAAAGTGTCCCCCATCTTTCGTCTCGCCACGTCTTTCCGTGAAGCGCGTGTTGTCCATCTGTTTCCGGGACACAATGAAGTGCCCCTCATTTTTTATTATCCCGCGGGCTCGGCTTGGCGGTCCTTCCTCTCGCGGCGGGCCCGGCGCTCCTTCCCGAAAACGAGGGCGACGAGGATGCCGACCCCGTAGAGGAGGAGCATCGGCCCGGCGATGATCATCTGGTTGATCATGTCCGGGGACGGGGTGATGAGGGCGGCGATGATGAAAACGGCCAGGACGGCGTATTTGAAATGGCGGATCATCCCTTTCGAGGTGACGAGGCCCATCTTGGCCAGGAAGAAGATGAGGACGGGCATCTCGAAGACGAGGCCGATTCCGATGAGCATCTTGACCGTCAGGCTGAAGAATTGGCTGATCGTGATCACCGCCTCGAAGTCCCGGCCGAGCTGGAGGAAGAAGCGGCAGGCGAAGGGATAGGCAACCGTGTAGGCGAAGGCCGCCCCCCCGAGGAAAAACACCGAGGTGAAGAGGACGAAGGGGACAACGTATTTTTTTTCCTTCTGGTAGAGGCCCGGGGCGATGAACTTCCAGATCTGGTAGAAGATG
>VGJF01000423.1 GCA_016867585.1 Candidatus Aminicenantota bacterium
CTAACCGTCGCCCAATCCCTGGCCCAGCAGGTCCGCCAGGTCATCCGGAACGTCCCCGGCGTCACCGACACCCGGGTCAGCCGCGAGGTCGGGAATCCCGAGGAGCTCTTCATCATCGGCCGGGACGCGGCGGCCGACATGAAGCTGTCGATCACCCAGATCGGGAGGACGATCCAGACGATCCTCATGGGAACCCAAGCCAGCATGTACCGCGAAGCCGGCCGGGAGTTCCGCATCCTGGTCAAGGTCAAGGACTCCGAGTTTCTGTCCACCGAAGAGATCCTCGACCTGACCCTGACGAACGCGGAGGGCAAGCCGATCAGCCTTCGCAACGTCGTCGAGATCCGTCCCCGGCGAGGCCCTCTCCGGATCGAGCGGCGCGACCGGGAGAGAGTCATCTCGGTTTCGGGCGAGATTGCCGGCCGGGACATGGGCTCTATCCTCCGTGACGCCCGGGAGGCCATCCGGACGATCCCGGTCCCCGTCGGCTTTTCGATCGGCTTCACCGGCGATTACGAAGAGCAGCGGCGGGCCTTCCGGGAGCTTCTCGTAAGCATCACCCTGGCCCTGCTCCTGGTCTATATGATCATGGCCATGCTCTATGAATCGCTCCGCGACCCGTTCATCGTCATGTTCTCCGTGCCGCTGGCCGTCATCGGCGTCGTCCTGATGCTCCTCGTCACCGGGACGACCTTCAACATGCAGTCCTACATCGGCTGCATCATGCTCGGCGGGATCGTCGTCAACAACGCCATCCTTCTCGTGGACTACACGAACCTCCTCCGGCGGCGCGACGGGATGCCCCTCCGCGAAGCCATCATGGAGGCCGGCCGTCGCCGGCTGAGGCCGATCTTGATGACGGCCCTGACGACGATCATGGCCATGATCCCCCTGGCCATCGGGCTCGGCGAGGGCGGGGAAGCCCAGGCTCCGCTCGCCCGGGCGGTCGTGGGCGGACTGGCCAGCTCGACCCTGATCACCCTGGTCGTCGTTCCGGTCGTCTATTCGATTTTCGAAAGAAAGAAGGACAAGACAAGCGCCGCCGAGAGCGTCACCGCCTGATTTTTTTAGATGACGTATCAATTGGGGGACGTGATACCCTGTCCCTCGATTTTTTGGTTGCCGTCACCGTTGATAATTCAGGGTCACGGTATCACGTCCCCCGTTTTCGTGGTAAAATGGCGGGGCCATTCCAAGGCGGAGAGGTGCTGGAGTGGTCGATCAGGAGCGCCTGCTAAGCGCTTGCCCTGGCTCAAACCGGGGCCGCGGGTTCGAATCCCGCCCTCTCCGTTCCTTATTCCGAATCGCCAACCTGATCGTTGGTCCCCCTTATTTCTTAAGGGGGATAAGGGGTGTAAGACGTTAGAAAAGTCTTCAAAACGCGTCTTCGGCGAAGTGATAAAATTCTGGAGCCTCCAATAAAAAAGGCCGCGCCTTCCTGATTCGGGGCCCCTCCTAATTGTTAGGTGGGAAGTAGGCGGCCAGAAAGGCCCGGTCGCCGCCCTCTTTGAGGCAGCGTACGAAAGGTCAAGAATTCCCCGCCGTTTCCATTCTCCTGGCTGAGTGTCAACGCAGGTGGACGTTCCTGGGGCCCTGATTAGCCCTTCCGGGCCGCGGTCATCGCCTCTTTCCAGGGAGACGCGGTCCGATCCA
>VGJF01000424.1 GCA_016867585.1 Candidatus Aminicenantota bacterium
ATTCATGACTCTTCCTCCTCCACAGGGAAAAGACGCCGGCTCTCTCCTCCGGACTCCGACGCGAGCTTCCGCCGCCGGGCGATCCTCCGAAGGCCCTTCTTTTTGAGCCGCGGGAGGGCCAGATAGAAGAGGCCCGGAAAGGCCATGGCGGCCCGGCTGGCGGCCCCCGCGATCCCCGGGATGATGACCTCGCGCCCTGCCGTTCGCGCCGCCCTGACGATGCCCAGGGCCACGGCTTCCGGCGGGAGGGGGTCATTGACGAAGGACATGACGGCGTCGTCATGGAGCTGCTCATAGGCGAGCTGGGGTGTATCCACGGAATCCGGACAGACCACGGTCACGCCGACGGGCGTCCCTTGGAGCTCAGCCGCCAGGGACAGGGAGTAGCCCCTGATCCCGAATTTCGTCGCGCTGTAGACGGCCTCCCCCGGCATGGTCACGATCGCCCCGAGGCTCGCGACATTGACGATCTTTCCACTTCTCTGTCGGACCATGAAAGGCAGGACCGCCCGGCAGCCGAAGATCGTGCCCAGCAGGTTGACCGAGACCTGCCGTTCGATCATCTCGACAGTAGCCTCCTCCGCGGCCTCCGGTTCGACGACGCCGGCCATATTGACGAGGATGTCGATCCGGCCGTGGTCCGCGAGAGTCCCGGCGAGGAGCGCATCCCATGAAGCGGGCCGGGTGACGTCGTGGACAACGGTGGAAAGACGAGAGGCTCTGTCCCCGAGCGAGGCCGCCGTCTCTTCCAGGGCGTCCTCCCTGATGTCGGTGAGGACGAGGACCGCCCCCTGCCGGGCGAACGCGGCCGCGGCCGCCCGGCCTATGCCGCCCGCCGCCCCGGTCATGACCACGACTCTTCCCGCGAGGCTCATAATCCCGCCTCCGCGGCGATCTCGAACAGGCGCCGGAGATAGCTCCCCGGGTCCGAACCCGCTGTTTCGGAGGCGTTCCTGATCCGGGCCGTGTCGAGGGGAACGAGGCCGGCCGCCGTTCTGAAATGGACGCCGCCTCCGCCGGCGACTTCGCCGATGGGCAGCGGCGACCAGCCTGCCGCCGCCGCATGTTCCAGGAAGCGGCGTTCCAGGTCCTTCCGGACCGTGAAGCAGAGCTCGAACTCGCCGTGGACGGCGGCGAGGGCCAACCAGGCCGGAAAGCCGCAGAGCCGGGCGACCCTCAACGCCTCGGGGTGCAGGATCTCCGTCCGGCCGGCCTCGACGATCATCCGGCAGCCGTTGAGCCGCATCAGGGTATCGAGGGTGTGGACGAGCCCGTCGCTCGTATCCATCACCGATGTCGCCCAGCCCCGGAGAAGGGCGCCCTCCGCGATCCTGGCGACCGGGCGGAAGGGATGCTCCAACTGCACGGCCGGCGGCTTTTCGAGGGCCAGGAAAGCGAAGATGTTGCCGAGCCCCGCGGGGCCGCTCAGGTAGATCCTGTCCCCCGGCGCGGCGCCGAGGCGCGTCAGCCGGTTCGAACGGGGAACGAGGCCGACGGCGCAGCCGGCGAGCTGAAGCCTGGCGCTCCTGTTGGTGTCGCCGCCGAGGACGTAGGTCCCGAGGGAGCGGCAGGCCGCCTCCACGCCCTCGGCCAGGCCGCCTAGAATGCGGTCCTCGTCCGCCTCGGGGCAGC
>VGJF01000425.1 GCA_016867585.1 Candidatus Aminicenantota bacterium
GGAGGGCCCGGCCGTCGTGACCTCGGCCGACATCTCCGGCGACGGCGACGTCGCGATCCTGGACAAGACGATCCCCCTCGCCTCCCTCGACAAGGACGGCGTCCTCGAGGCCGAGATGATCGTCGGCAACAACAGGGGCTACGTCACCGCCGACCGGAACTTCGACGAATCTCTCGGGGTGGACTGGATCCCCCTCGACTCCTCGCACTCGCCGATCCTCAGGGTCAATTACCGGGTCGAACCGGCCCGGGTCGGCAAGAGGATCGATTATGAAAGCTTGACCCTGGAAGTCTGGACGACGGGAGCGATTTCCCCGGTCGAGGCCGTCGCCCGAGCGGCCAAGGTCATGCGCGACCACCTCGTGATCTTCCTCGACGTCGTCGACGAGCCGACCGAGAAGGAGCCCGCCTCGTCCAAGAGGGATATCCCCTTCCTCCAGCAGGCCGACGTCCTGGCCAAGCCGATCGAGCATCTCGAGCTCTCGGTCCGGTCGAACAACTGCCTCCGCTCGGCGGGCATCGAGAAGATCTACGAGCTCGTCCGGAAGACCGAGGACGAGCTTCTCAAGACGAAAAATTTCGGCCGCAAATCCCTCGGCGAGATCAAGGAAACCTTGGCCAACCTCGGTCTCGGCCTCAATCTGGACCTCCATGCCAAGCTCCTCGAGAGGCTCCGGGGTGAGGGGCGGGAGGCCGCGAAGGAGACGGACGCATGAGGCACCTCGTCAAAGGCCGGAAACTGCGCCGGACGACGGCCCATCGGGAGATGCTCCTCCGGAATCTCGTCACCTCGCTCTTCGAGAAGGAGCGGATTCGGACGACGGTGGCCAAGGCCAAGGAAGCCCGTCCGGTCGCCGAGAAGGCCATCACCCTCGGGAAAAAGGGCACCCTTCACGCCCGCCGCCAGGCCCTGAGGATGGTGACCAAGGAAGCGGCCGTCGTCCGTCTCTTCGACGCGATCGCGCCGCGTTTCATCGAGCGGCCGGGCGGATACACCCGGATCGTCAAGATCGGGCCCCGCAAGGGCGACGGGGCGGAGATGGCCGTCCTCGAGCTTCTCGGATCGGAATACAAGAAGAAAGAAAAGAAGAAGAAGAAGGACAAGGGCAAGGTCGTCAAGAAAGGCTGACGGCCGGTCTCCCGCTTTCATGAGCGCGCTTCTCCGCCCTTGTCCTTTCCTCCGGAACAAAGACGTGGTATAAACGGCCCGATGCGGGCGAGCGCCCTGTTTTTGGCCGTGATCACGGCCGCGGCCTGCCTCCGGCTCGCCCCCCGGCCGGTCGTCGACGAGCCCCAGGCCGTCATCGACCGCCACGTTTTCGCCGCGGGGGTCGACCGGACGGGGGACTGGGCCGTCCCGAGAGGCGAGAAATCCGTTTTTCTCGAGAACGGCGATGCCGGAGTGGCCTCGTTTCTCAGCCTGAAGAACCTCCGGGACGAGCACACCTTGACCTGGACATGGTACGGGCCGGGCGGCCAGCTCCATCGAGAGACCGGTCCGATCATGATCGGCCGACCCGGCCTGGTCTTCGACCGTTATGTCGCCTGGGACGAAATCGGCTTCTCCGACGTCCCCGGCCTCCGCGGCCGTTGGACGGTCGTCGTCC
>VGJF01000426.1 GCA_016867585.1 Candidatus Aminicenantota bacterium
ATTATCGACTTCAGGGTCAGCCGGAAATGAAGCGGCTGAGAAATAATCTCGGCGAAGCGGCCTTAATAGAGATGGAAGGGCGAACTTGACTATAGCCTTGGCATGATATATGCCGATGAAGCTCGAAACGTCCGGGTTGCCCAAGGAATCCTGGCTGAAAATCGGCCATGTCCGGGCGTTCTCGACGGAACGCATCGGCGGCCCCATCGGCCGGACCGACGATGAAACGCTCGTCCTCGCCCTCGATGGACTCGCCGAAATTTGCGGTTAGGATGATGGAATCATGATCATTTTTTACGCCGTTTTGATCGTCGTCCTTCCCGGTATCGTCGCCGTGGCTTTGGCGGCGCGAACCAAGGGCCATCAGAAATTCAAGGAGTCCTGGAGGGCTTTCGCCTCGCTCCATGGGCTGACCTATCACGAGACCCCGGAAAAATACGATTGGCCGCGGATCGAAGGGAATTATGGGGGAGTCCCCGTCTCGATCCGCGTCCAGACGAGCGGGGTGAGAGTTCGGACATTCAGCCCGCTCTATGAGGCGAAGTTCGCTTTTCCCCTCCCCGAAGGGATGCGCCTCGAACATCCGCGGACGTCCTTCGGCCGCCCGAGCTGGTCGATCCCGACGAGCGATCCCGAGCTGGACAAGGCCGTCCGCCTCGGGGTGAAGAATCCCGCCGACGCGGCCCTCCTCGTGGAAAATCGCAAACCTCGAGAGGCCGTGCTGACCTTCTTCCGCGAATGCGGAAAATCGCGGCCCTCCGTGTCCTCCGGCGGGGCCTCGATCCTCGGTCTCCCGGAGGAAAAAGGCCTTCAGACCCTCTTGGCCCGCCTCGAGTCTTTGAGAAAATTCGTCCTGGCCGTCGACGAAGCGCGTCCGCGCTAAGAGGACGTCGTGGCGCTATTCAAAGGAAAAAAGAGCCGTGAGGAAAAATTGTTCGACGCGATTCTCGAAGGCAACATCCGCGACGTGAAGCGTTGCCTGGAGGGAGGCGCGGATGTCAACGCCGGCCATGCTTTGCTCGAAACTCCGCTGCATTTGGCCGTGATGCCCCCGCAAAAAGACATCGCGAAAATGCTTCTCGGCGCGGGAGCGAACGCGAACGCGGCCTTTCGAGACGGGCAAACGCCGCTGCACCGGGCCGTCGAATCCGGAGACGAGGACATGGTCCGGCTTCTCCTCGAGGCGGGCGCGGACGCGAACGCCGCGGACAACGCCGGCCGCCGGCCGCTGCATACGGCGGCGGCGAAAGGCCGGGTCGGGGCCGCGAAGGCCCTGATCGCCGCGAGCGCGCGCATGGATGACCGGGACAAGGGGGGTCGGACGCCGCTTTACGAAGCCGCGAGGGAAGGCCATTCCGACGCGGCCGAACAGCTGATCGCCGCCGGGGCGGATGCCAACGCCGGGGACATCACCGGGGATTCGCCGCTTTTAGCGGCTGTTTGGGGGCGCCACAATCACGTCGCGGCGCGACTCCTCGCCGCCGGCGCGGACGTGAATGCCAAGACCGAGGGCGGCCAAACTCCGCTTCACCATGCGGCGACGCAGGGGCAGGAGCTCATGGTCGCCCGGCTGATCGAAGCCGGAGCGG
>VGJF01000427.1 GCA_016867585.1 Candidatus Aminicenantota bacterium
CCTTGGTCCCCGGGGCGATGTCCGCGACTTTCAGCCGAAGGTCGTTGGCGTTCTCGACGGGCTGGCCGTTGACTTCGATGACGACGTCATACGGTTTGAGTCCGGCTTTTTCGGCCGGTCCGCCGGCCGTCACGGAGTTGATCAGGGCCCCCTTGCGGGATTTGAGGTTCAAGGATTTCTGGGTGTCCTGGTCGATCGGCCGGGTCGCGATTTGGACGCCCAGCATCCCCCGGACGACCTGGCCTTTTTCCTTGAGCTGGAGGACGACTTTCTTGGCCATGGACGAGGGGATGGCGAAGCCGATGCCGACATTACCCCCGGAGGGGGTCAGGATATTGCTGTTGATGCCGATGACCTCGCCCTTCATGTTGACGAGGGGCCCGCCCGAGTTCCCCCGGTTGATGGCCGCGTCGGTTTGGATGAAATCCTCGTAGCTTGTCAGGTCGCCCAGCCCCAGCTGGCGTCCCTTGGCGCTGACGATCCCCGCCGTGACGGTGTGCTCCATGCCGAGGGGGTTCCCGATCGCCAGGACCCATTCCCCGACCTTCAGGGCGGAGGAGTCGCCCAGCTCGGCGAAGGGGATGTTCTTGGCCTCGACCTTGAGCAAGGCGATGTCGGTCGGCGGGTCCGTGCCGATGACCTTGGCCGGGTATTCCTCCCCCTGGACGGTGAAGGCTTTGACCTTGGCCGCGTTCTCGACGATGTGGTTGTTGGTGACGATGTAGCCGTCGGCGGAGATGAAGAATCCCGTCCCCTGGACGGTCGTCGTGAAGCTCCGGGGCTGCGGCTGGCGCCGCGGCCTCTGGGGCGCGCCGAAAAAGCGGTCCCAGAATTCTCCGAAGGGGTCGCTCTCGTCGAAGCCCGACATCGGGCTCCGCTGCGTCCTCTCGGCGTCGATCCGGACGACGGCCGGGCCGACGATTTCCGAAATCCGGACGAAGTCGAGGTCCGGTTTGACCTGGGGAGAATCGGCGAACAGCTTCCCGCCCAGGGACGGGGGCCTGTCCAGGAAGCTTCTCGTCTCGGCCTTTTTGTCCGGAAGGTAAACGAAAATATACCCGGCCAGGAAAATGCCCAGGAAGAAGCTGGCCAGGGAAATCCAAACGATCTTTTTCATCGAAACGACCTCCGTTTCAAGATGGCGGACCGGCCGCCGGGAATACCGAAATTTAACATAGACACATCCAAAGTTCAAACCCCGCGGCCCGGGAAAACGTTGCCTTTCCCGTCCGCCCCGGATAGAATCGGGGCGATCATGAGCCAAGGCCGCCTCATCGTCATCGAAGGGATCGACGGAGCCGGCAAGTCCACCCAGGCCCGCCTCCTCGTCCGCCGGCTCAAGGCCCTGGGCTTCGCGGCCGTCGCTTTCCGGGAGCCGACGGGGGGGAAGTGGGGCCGGGAGCTCAAGAGAAAGGCGAAAATGGCCGGCTCCTTGACTCCCAAGGAGGAGCTCGAGCTGTTCATCAAAGACCGGCGGGAGAACGTAGCCCGGAATTTGAGGCCCTCGCTCCGGGCCGGCCAGATCGTCGTCCTCGACCGTTATTACTTCTCGACGATCGCTT
>VGJF01000428.1 GCA_016867585.1 Candidatus Aminicenantota bacterium
GGGAGCCGATATCGAGCGGATCGTCGCCTCCGGGAAAATCGCCATGCCCCTGTCCATCGAGGGCGGACACGCCATCGAGGACCGCCTCGACCTCCTCCGGACGTTCCGCGAGCGCGGTGTCTCGTCGATGACCCTGACCCATAACATCAGCCACGGCTGGGCGGACGCGGCCGCGGACAAGCCCCGATGGAACGGCCTCAACGACCTGGGTCGGCGGGTCGTGGCCGAGATGAACGCCCTCGGGATGGTCATCGACGTCTCCCATGTCTCGGACAAGACATTCTTCGACGTCATCTCGGCGACGAAGGATCCGGTCATTTTTTCCCATTCCGGGTGCCGGGCCGTGAATCCCCATCGGCGGAACGTCAGCGACGACATGCTCCGGGCCCTGGCCAAGAACGGCGGCGTCATCGGGATCGTTTTCGAGCTGACCTTTCTCTCGGAGTCGTACGCCAAGGCCGCCCAGGAGCTCAGGGCCATCGGCCGGCCGATCTTCCGCAAGGTCCCCGAGATCGAGGACCTCGACCTGCGGATCGCCGTCGAGCATCTCAGCCAGGGCCGCGAATGGCCCCTCGAGGACAAGCCGACGATCGAAGACCTCCTCGACCACGTCGACCATGCCGTCAAGATCGCCGGGGTCGACCACGTCGGCCTGGGGGCGGATATGTATCCCCGGACGCCCTCGCCCGAAGGCATCCGCGGCGCCCACGATTACGGGAACATCACCCGCGGACTGAAACGGCGCGGCTACTCCGACAGGGACGTCCGGAAAATCATGGGCGGGAATTTTCTCCGTGTCTGGAAGCGGGTCGCGGGCTGATCCTCGGGGCGCGGGGCCCGGTCACTTCGAGGTCAGGCCGCAGCGCTTGATGATTGGATGCGTCGGGTGTTTTTGTCGGACGGCCGTCCGATGGCCTATAATCCCATGGAGATGAAAAACGTCGCCGTCCTCGGAAGCTTCGATGACCTGCGTTCGGGCGATATCCGGTTTCTGGAAGAAGCCGCCAAGCTCGGGGAGCTGACCGCTTTCGTCCGGGACGACGAGGCCGTCAGCGCACTCACGGGGAAGCCGCCGAAATTCCCGGCGGCCGAGCGCCTCTACGTCGTCTCGGCGATAAAATATGTTTCTCGGGCGAGGATCGTCTCCGGCAGGAAAGATGAGGCGATTTTAATCCCCCTCAAATCCTCCTTGGCGTCTTCCCCCGGCTCAGAGAAAGGCGAAGACCGATTCGATATCCGGGTCGTTTCCGAAGCCGATGCGCTTCCGGAGTGGAAGGCTGCGGCGGCATCGGCTGGAATCGAATTTCGGGTCATCCGGAAGGAAACGCTCCGAGGATTTCCCGGGCCGAGCCCCTTTCTGACCGCCCAAGATTTGCCGTCCGGCCCCGGCTGTTCAAAGAAAAAAGCCATCGTCACCGGCTGCTACGACTTTTTTCACTCGGGCCACGTCCGGTTCTTCGAGGAGGCCTCGGCCTGGGGCGACCTCTACGTCGATGTCGGAAGCGACGCCAACATCCGCCTTCTCAAGGGCGGCGGGCATCCCCTCTTTCCGGAAGCCGAG
>VGJF01000429.1 GCA_016867585.1 Candidatus Aminicenantota bacterium
TAGGCCGAGCGGATCGTCGGAAAGGCGTTGGCCAGGAACAAGCGGCGCCAAGACGTCGTCCTCGCCACAAAAGTGTTTTATCCCACCGGCCCCGGCCCGAACGACCGCGGGCTCTCGCGGCGGCACATCCTCCGGGCCTGTGAGGATTCCCTGAAGCGAATCCAGACCGACCATATCGACCTCTACCAAACGCATCGCCCCGACTTCGAGGTCCCCATCGAGGAGACGCTCGAAGCCCTGACCGACCTCGTCCGTCAGGGCAAAGTCCTCCACATCGGGAGCACGACCTCGCCGGCCTGGAGGACGATGGAGGCCGTCCTCAAGAGCGAGACCCACGGCTGGGCGAGGTTCATCTCCGAGCAGCCTCCCTACAATCTCCTCGACCGGCGGATCGAAAACGAACTGGTCCCGATGTGCCAAACCCACGGCCTGGGGATCATCCCTTGGTCGGTCCTGGGGATGGGAGTCCTCGCCGGCCGCTATCCCGACGGCATCCGTTTCCCGCCGGACTCGCGGGCGGCCATAAGGGGAGGAATCTACGCCGAGCGGGTCACGCCCCAAGGCGTCGAGGTCGGGAAGCAATTCAGCGCCGTCGCCCAGGAATATGGATTTTCTCCGGCTCAACTCGCCGTCCTCTGGGCCAAAGAGCAGCCCGGCATCACCGCCCCCATCATCGGCCCGCGGACCTTGGACCAGCTCCTCCACCTCGTCCCGATCATGGAAAAAACCCTCGATGAAGCGATCCGGGAGAAATGCGACGCCCTCGTCCCGCCGGGGACGGCCGTCGCCAGCTTCCACAACTCGGCCCCGTGGATGAAGGCTAGGCTGATCTAGACGGAGGCCAAAGCCTCGTTTATCGGGGGAAAATCGTGAATTCCGGTGGTAGCGGGGGCTGGATTTGAACCAGCGACCTCCGGGTTATGAGCCCGACGAGCTACCTGGCTGCTCTACCCCGCAGTCGCGCGAATTATAGCAGATTTTCTTTCCAAGTCAACTCCGTTGACTTGAATCCAAAAAGTCATATAATGGCAGACAACCGATGCCAGGAGAATTGGTGTTTTTCGTTCTCTCGATCATCTGCGTCGGCTCCGTCCTGGGCATGATCCTGTCCAAAAATCAAGCCCACGGCGCCCTCTGCATCGTCCTGGCCTTTGCCGCCCTGGGAGGTTTGTTCGGGCTTCTCGGCGCCCCGTTCGCCGCCGTCGTCCAGATCATCATCTACGCCGGGGCGATCATGGTCTTGTTCATCTTCGTCATCTGGATGATCAACCTCCGGACCGGAATCCCCCCCGAGAGCCAGCGGCGGACGATCGTCCTCGCCGTTCTCATCGGGGCCGTCATTCTCGCCCAGCTGGGCTTCGCCGCCCGCGGCCTATTCGGCCCGGCTCCGTCGTCGGTCGAAACGGCCGCGGCCGGACCCGAGGCCGTCGGACAACTCCTCTTCACAAAGTACCTCTACGCCTTCGAAATCACGTCCCTCCTCATCCTGGCGGCTCTCGTCGGAGCGATCATCCTGGCCAAGAGGAAAGACCGCCCATGATTCCGGCGGGCTGGTT
>VGJF01000430.1 GCA_016867585.1 Candidatus Aminicenantota bacterium
CAAGGACGTCGCCGCGCTGAAGGACAAGATCCTGGCCTCGGGCCTGCCGGTCTCCCAGCTCGTCGCGACCGCCTGGGCGTCGGCCTCCACGTTCCGCGGCTCCGACAAGCGCGGCGGCGCGAACGGGGCGCGCATTCGTCTGGCCCCGCAGAAGGACTGGGAAGTCAACGAGCCCGAGCGGCTGAAAACGACGTTGCAGACACTCGAGGGTATCCAAAAGGATTTCAACGCCAAGGCGCCGAAGGGGAAGAAGGTTTCGCTCGCCGACCTGATCGTCCTGGGCGGATGCGCGGCCGTGGAACAGGCGGCCAAGAAGGCCGGCCACGACCTCGCCGTTCCCTTCAGGCCCGGGCGGACGGATGCGTCGGCGGAGCGGACCGATGCGGCCTCCTTCGCCGTGCTCGAGCCGAAGGCGGACGGGTTCCGCAACTACCAGAAAGCCCAATACGCCGTGACGGCGGAGGAACTGCTCGTCGACCGGGCGCAGCTCCTGACGCTGACCGCTCCCGAGATGGCGGTCCTCGTCGGCGGCCTGCGCGTCCTGAACGCCAATTTCCGGCAGTCCCGGCACGGCGTCTTCACCAAGCGGCCGGAGACTCTGACCAACGACTTCTTCGTGAACCTGCTCGACATGGGCACGGTGTGGAAAGCCGTCTCGGACGACAAGGACGTCTTCGAGGGGCGCGACCGCAAGACGGGCGAGGTCAAATGGACCGCGACGCGCGTCGACCTCGTCTTCGGCTCGAACTCTCAGCTCCGGGCCGTGGCCGAGGTTTACGGAAGCCGGGACGCGGAAGCCAAGTTCGTCAAGGACTTCGTCGCGGCCTGGGCCAGGGTGATGAACCTCGACCGCTTCGACCTGGCCTGACCGCGGCATCAAAGCCCTGCTAAAAGAAGGAAGCGGCGTCGGGCCTAAGGATATCTTTCATCTAGAAAGATATCGCTCGTGCTTCGGGCATAAAAAGGGCCCCTAAGCTGCTTCGGCGACCCCAAGCCGGACCTGAAAAAGCAGTGTCGGGTTTCAGCGCGGCCTCGTGCGGCCGCGACCCAAAGCGGAGTCGCGCCGCCGCACTCCAAAGCGGTCAGACGTCGCGCGGCTCGAAGAGGAGGCGGAGGCCGTCGAAGATCTCCGAGACGCGGGACGGGCTGAGGGAGCCGATCTTCTCGGCCAGAGCGGATTGATCGACCGAATAAATCTGTGAGACGTTCACCACGCTTGCCCGCTTGAGGCCGCCCTCTCCTTTTCGGAGCAGGACGTTTCCTGGAGCTTCGGCCCTTTTTAAGTTCGAGGTCAACTCGCAGACGACGACCGTCCGGATCCTGCTGGCATTGAACAGGTCGCTCTGAACGATGACATAGGGATGCCGAAATCCCGGCCCCGATCCGTTCGGCTCGCCGAGGTCGAGCCAGAAGAGATCGCCCTGTCGGATGGTCAAGGCTCTTTCCTTTTCAGGCGCTTCCGCTGATAGGCGGTCATAGCCTTGCGGCGGGCGATATCCTCGGGAGCATCGGGCTCGGAATAGGCCTCATCGAGCCGGGCGATGAG
>VGJF01000431.1 GCA_016867585.1 Candidatus Aminicenantota bacterium
TGAAGGACAAGCCATCGTCGAAGACGCGGCCCGGACGGGCCGGATCGAAGCCGTCATCCTCAACGCGGCCTCGGTCATGGGCCCGGGAGACGCCGACCCGTCGACGCCGCAGAATCAACTTTTTTCCCGGATCTGCCGGAAGGGGCTGGTCGGCTGCTTCGCCGGCGGCTTTGCCGTCGTCGACGTCCGCGATCTTTCGGACGTCATCGCCATGGCTCTCGAACGGGGCCGGAACGGGGAAAAATATCTCGTCGTCGGGGCGAATCTCGCTTATCGAGAGGTCGTCCGCAAGATCGCCGCCCGCGCCGGGCGGCGCGTTTATCCTTTCCGGATTCCCGGGCCCGTCGTGGCCGCCGCCGGCGGCCTGGCCGAAGCCGCTTGGGCGGTGACGGGGAAAAAGCCTCTCCTCAGCCGGGCTTACGGCCGGCTCAGCGGACTCAAAGCCCACTATTCCGGGGCCAAGTGCGGGCGCGAATTCGGCCTCGTCTATCGCGACATCGAAGAGACGATCGCCGACGGTTGGGCTTTTTTCCAGCGGCGGGTTCTCGGCCGCGATTGACGGCCGGCCGCCCCCGAGGCTCTACTTCGGCGGCCGGGGCTTGGCCTGGGCTTTCCGTTTGGGCTTGGCCGGCCCCTTGGGGGCCGCTTTCCGGCCGTAAAGGGCGATGAATTTCTCGGTCATCGCCCGGGCCTCCGTGTCGGTGAACTGCTTCGGCGGGGATTTCATGAAATACGACGACGGCCCGATGAGGGCCCCCGAAAGGCCCCGGTTCAAGGCCAGCTTCGCGCAGCGGATGGCATCGATCATGACGCCGGCCGAGTTGGGGGAATCTTCGACCGAAAGGCGGCATTCGAGGTGGGTCGGGATGTCGCCGAAATGGCGGCTTTCGACCCGGAGAAAGCAGAGCTTGTTGTCTTTCTGCCAAGGCACGTAGTCGCTCGGTCCGACGTGAATGTTCTCGGGATCGATGGTCAGGCCCCGGGCCCGGAGCTGGGAGACGACGGCGTTGGTCTTGCTGACCTTCTTGGAATGGAGGCGCTCCCGCTCGAGCATGTTCATGAAATCCGTGTTGCCCCCGGTGTTGAGCTGGTAGGTCCGGTCGATGGGCATGCCCCGGTCGAGATAGAGGTTGACGAGCGTCCGGTGGAGGATCGTCGCCCCGACCTGGGACTTGATGTCGTCGCCGATGACGGGGAGCTTGCGGGCCTCGAAGCGTCTCTGCCAATAGCGCTGCGAGGCGATGAAGACGGGAATGGCGTTGATGAACGCGCAGCCGGCCTCGAGGACCTGTTCGACGTACCATTTCGTCGCCATTTCGCTCCCGACGGGGAGATAGCTCACGACGACGTCGGTTTTCGTCTCGCGGAGGATGCGGACGATGTCGGCCGTCGCCCCCGGGGCCTTCTGGATAATCTGGGCCAGGTACTTGCCCAGACCGTCATGGGTCATTCCCCGATGAACGGGGACGTTCAGGCGGGGGACGTCGGAGAACTTCGTCGTGTTGTTGGGAAAGGCGAAGATCGCCTCGCCGAGATCCCGG
>VGJF01000432.1 GCA_016867585.1 Candidatus Aminicenantota bacterium
TCGTCGGGGCCGTCCTCTTCCAGCGGATCCGGAAATGATCCGGCGAAAAGCGGAAAAAGGAGTCCTCATGGGCGCGAACATCCTCGGCTCGGCCGCGCTCTTCGGAGCGCTCATCGCTTTCGGCGCATGCGGCAGGACGCCGTCCTCCGCGGAGGATCCCAAGCCCTCCCCCAAGGCCGAAGGCGCCCCCCGATGGACGATCGGAATGAGCCAGTGCAACCTGGGCGAGCCCTGGCGCGTCCAGATGAACCGGGACATCGAGGAGGCGGCGAAAGCCCACCCGGAGATCAGGGTCGTTTTCAAGGACGCCCAGAACGACTCCCTCCGCCAGCGCTCCCAGATCGAGGAATACGTCGAGGCGGGCGCGGATCTCATCATCGTCTCGCCCAAGGAGGCGGCCCCCCTGACGGCCCCCGTGGCCGCCGCCCACGCCGCGGGCATTCCGGTCATCGTCCTCGACCGCCGGGTTCTCGGCGACGCCTTCACCTGTTTCATCGGGGCGGACAACAAGCGGATCGGCCGGGCGGCCGGCGAGTGGATCGTCCGGCGCCTCGGCGGGAAGGGAAAGGTCGTCGAGCTCAAAGGCCTGATGACGTCGACCCCGGGACAGGACAGGAATTCCGGATTCCGGGAGGGGATCCGCGGCAGCGCCCTTGAGATCGTCTTCGAAGCGGACATGAAGTGGCTCGAACCCGACGCCCGGCGGGAGATGGAGTCGGCCTTGGCCCGATTCCCGAACATCGATCTCGTCTATGCCCACAACGACCCTGGAGCCCACGGGGCTTATCTCGCCGCCCGGGCGGCCGGCCGGGAGAAGAAGATCCTCTTCGTCGGGATCGACGGTCTTCCCCACGAGGGCCAGGTCTACGTCCGGCAAGGCCTCCTCGAGGCCAGCTTCGAGTACCCGACCGGCGGCCGGGAAGCCGTCGAGACGGCCTTGAAGATCCTGAGCGGCGAAACCATCCCCAAGGAGATCACCCTGGCCTCGAGGGTGTTCACCCGGGAGAACGCCGCCTCCGGCGGCGAATGGCTGAAGCTCCCTTGAATTCGCCGAGCCCGAGGAATATGATGACCCACCATCGATGCGGAAGGAGCGAGGATGCCGATGAAATCCGTGGTTGACATCTATCTCCCCCTGGACAGCCGGGACGCGCCGAACGCCGCCGTCTGGCCTGTCGCGATGCGGCAGCTCCAAGCGCTGACGAAGGTTATCCGCCGCTGCGGCTGGGAGCCGAACGTCCTGAATCCCGACAAATTCGTCGCCGGCGTGGCCGAGGGCATCCGCGTCATCAAGCGGGCCAAGGGCGAGCGGTTCATCAACTTCATGGCCGGCTGGGCCTATCCCGACTTCTCGGTCAGCCCGATGTGGCAGCTGCCCAAGGACGTCCCCAAGCTGATGCTCGGCAGCGCGATTCCGGACTTCCCGGGGGCCGTCGGCCTCCTGGCCGCCGTCGCGGGCACGGCCCAGGTCGGGATCAAGACCTCGCGGCTTTTCGTCGAGGAATTCGAAAAGCCCGAAACCTACGCCTTCCCCCTGG
>VGJF01000433.1 GCA_016867585.1 Candidatus Aminicenantota bacterium
CGCCGCGGCGATGCGGGAAAACAAGGACCGCAAGTCGATGCACGGCGGCCTCGGCCGCCAGGTGTTCTACATCGTCTGGATGCTCCTGGCCCTGTGGACCGTCGGGGCCAGGACGAAAGGAGGCCGCCGTGCCCGTTAAGCAAGCCCTCGTCCTGGCCGCGGTCTTCGTCGTCCTCTTCGGCTGGGTCCTCCGGATGGCCTTCCGCAACCGGCTGCGGGAATCCCACGCCGTCCTCTGGATCGGCGTCTCCCTGGCCATTCCCGCCTCGATCCTCCTGTATCCCGTCCTCGTCAAGGTCAGCGGCCTCGTCGGCTTCATCGCCCCGGTGAATTTTTCGTTCCTCATGGCCTTCATCGCCCTGTTCGTCATCTGCCTCCATTTCTCGGCCTTGAGCTCCGAGCTCGAGAGGGCGATCAAGAACTCCGCCCAGAAGATCGCTCTTCTCGAAGAGGAGGTCCGGCGTCTGAGGGAACGGGAGGAGCCCGCCGAAAGCCCGGGCGGGGACCGTGAGCCGGAAGGCGGGGAACGATGACCGGGGGACCGCGGGGGCCGTCCCGGGGGGCTTCCCCGGCGTTTCTCCTGACGCTTCTCTTCGCCGTCCTCTACGCCGTGTTCCACGTCTTCCAGAAGAAGTTGATCGACAGCGACACCTGCTATTGGATCGAATACGGCCTCCAGATCTTCCGGGGAGACTTGGGGTCATTCCATTTCAGCGGGGACGCCCCCCCGTTTTCGCCGTTGGTCTATGCCCCGGGATTTCCCTTTCTCGTCGGCCTGGCCCATCTCGTTTTCAAGAACCCCGTCTTTTGCGCCCATCTCGTCTCCCTGGCAGCCAGCGTCCTGGCCCTCCGGGTCATCCATGACCTGGCCAGGGAGCTGTTCGGCCCCGCCGTCGGCCTCATCGCCCTCCTCTTCGCCGGCGTCTACACCCAGCTGGTGAACACGGGGGCCTCGGAGCACATGGTCTCGTCGGCGATCCTCTTTCTCGTCCTCGCCGTCCACACGTTCATCCTGAGCCTGCGCCGGGAGGGGGCCGTTTACCCGCTCCTGGCGGGGGCGGTCGGAGGTCTGGCCGTCTTGATGCGGTTCGAGTTCGCCTTTTACATGATCCTCTTCGCCGCCGTCTATGCCTGGAAAGCCGCCCGGAGGACCCTTCCCCTCCGGTCCCCGGCCGTCTTCGGAGCGGCCCTGGCCGTCGTCTACGCCCTCTATGCCGTTCCCCTCTACCGGCACTCGGGCTTCCTCCTCATCCCCCCCTCCCTCGGGAGCAAGATGGGGCCGGCCCGACATCCGGACAAGCCGGACTTCAACGCCGCCAACTACCTCCGGCTCAACGAATCGGGCCGGACGCTCCTGTTCAACCGGAACACGGCCTCGACCGCGACCCTGGCCGTCCAGAATCGGGTCCGGGTGTCGGACGAGGATTGGGCGAGGTTCGAGGAGGAGCGGCGGCGAAATCCCGCCGCCGGCCGAGGCCGCCTCGCGAACTACGGGATTTATTTCGAGCGCCATTTCCCGAAATTGTTC
>VGJF01000434.1 GCA_016867585.1 Candidatus Aminicenantota bacterium
TCTCCCTGACCGGCATCCCGCCGACGGCCGGATTCATGGGGAAATACCTTCTCTTCCAGGCGGCGATCGGCCGCAAGCTTTATCTCCTGGCCGCCGCCGGCGCCCTGAACTCGGCCATCTCCCTATTCTACTACTTCAGGATCGGCCGGGCGATGTTCATGGAAGAGCGGCCGGAGGATCCCCCAACCCTCCGTCCATCCCCGTCCGTCACGGCCGTCCTGGCCTTGTGCGCCCTGGTCCTCCTCGTTCTCGGGATCCTGCCCCACCTCGTCTCGGACTGGGCCTCGGCCTCGGGGTTGTCCGACTAGCCCCGGTTCGGCAGCTCAGCGATTCATCGGGCCGGAGGACCAGGAACGCCTGCGCAACCGTCGAATTTGGGCTAGACGGCGTCGCGGAAGTTGAAGCCGTACTTGACGGCCTCGAGGTTCTTCTCGAGCGACCGCTTGGGGAGGATGTCGGCGATGTTCAGGATGAGGATGTTGATCCCGATGTAGCGGAGGATCCGGCCCAGGGCGATCATGTTGATGTAGATCTTGCTCCCGAACATCGAGACGGCGACGTTTTCGAAGCCGTAGGAGGTCCCCTTCCGGCTCTGGATGGTGCAGGACAGGTTCTCGGACTCGCAGAAGCTCTCGTCGATGATCAGGGCCTTGGCCGGGAACCATTCCCGTTTCCTGGTGAACTTGATGAGGACGTCGGCCTCGTCGATGATCGGATTTTCGATCTTCGTCTCGGAATAGATGAGGTCGGCGTGGATCGACCCGCTCCGGACGGCGGCGTCGTACTGGAGGTTGAGGGAGACCTCGTGGCCGAGCTGGGCCAGGATCGAGGCCAGGGTGTAGGAGAGGAGCTTGACCCCCTGGCCGGCCTCGCCGACGATCCGGATTTTGCGCTCGAGGTCGGCCTTGTCCGGGTCCCCGACCCACTTGTAGATGTTCTGAATCGGGAAGCCGAACATGCTCTTCTCGATGAGGACGCCTTTCCGGAATCCCAGGCGCCCGCAGAAGTCGAGGAACCTGTTGTGCTCGGCGTAGGCGTACATCTCGACCTTGTAGCCGCAGCGGGCGACGACCTCCCGTTCGGCCTGGGCCAGGAGGTCCTTGACGATCCCCTTGGCCCGGAATTCCCTCTCGCAGTAGATCCAGTAGATCGTGAAGACGTAGTGGAACAGCCAGCCGAAGAGGAAGGCGACGACCCGGCCCTCGACCTCGACGACGAACATCAGGGATTGTTCGTCTCCGCAGAGCTCGTGGAGGGCCTCGCCGGTGAAGTTGGCCTTCAGGGCGGTCCGGACCTCCGGGCTCTCCCGGGCGTAGATCTCCTCGATGAGCCGGCCCATCATGTCGTTGACGGCCGGGCAGTCTTCGGGCCGGGCGATCCTAATGTCCATGCTTGACGACTCCGAGCTCGTTGTCGGCCAGGCGGCCGGCCGGGGCGGGATTGATCTTGAAGCCGGCCTTGACCTTGAAGAGCATCTCGTGGCCGCTCTTGAAGCCGAGACGCCGGCCG